>DLFY01000258.1:1175-6930 GCA_002482415.1 Phycisphaerales bacterium UBA7708 | reverse complement strand
AATTTTCAAGTAAGATCAGTATACATCATTGCCCGTGTTCATTGCGGGTTAGTGCCGATGAATGTTAATGCCATCATCGTACGGGAATGATGGAATTTGTCGAAAATTAATTACGCGATATTCGAAATCAAGGATATAAATACAGCACCTGAGAATGTATCGGGTGTGGTATCAATAACGATGTAACGGTCTATCCTAATTCTATTTATGGAGAGTATCAATGAACATTCATTTTCTTCATGTTTTGATGATTTTCTTCACCGGTGTGATACTGCAGGCGGGAGTTTCCGGTCTGGATAAGTCCGGGCATTTACAGGCGATAGAACGTTCGACAGATAACGGGTTTTTCTGTGCCCCACTGGAAAACGGTCTTCAACTGCACGTCAATGGAATTGTCAAAAACGTGATTTTCTACGGGCCGTCCACCGTTCGCGTCAATGAAAATCTCGGCCGCAATTACTGGGAGCATCCCAGTATTGCCGTTGTGGGCAAACCGGCTGTGGTTCCGTTCAAGGTCCAGGATGCAGCAGACCATGTTGCGATCGTCTCCGAGACGCTTCAGATTAAGGCTGACAAAAAAACCGGGGCGCTGATGTTTATGGATGCCGGCGGCAGGCTGCTGACCCGGGAGCGTGCCGAAAACCACGCAACGATTAAACAGGTTGACATTTCCGGCGCGCCGACCTACGAAGTGTCGAACACGTTTACCTTGAAACCCGATGAGGGCTGGGTCGGCTTTGGCTATATCGATTCGGCTCCGACCCAAATCAACCGCCGCGGGCAGGAATTGCTGCTGATCCAAACGAATATGGGTATTGTGATTCCCATGATTGTATCTTCCGAACGTTACGGAATCATGTGGGACATCTATTCCATCATGCGGTTCAAGGACGATGCCGGCGGCGCCACCTTGTGGGCCGAGAGCGCCCCGGGCGGGGTGGATTATTATTTCTTTGCCGGCGATACGATGGATGATGTTATTTCCGGCTACCGCAATCTGACAGGCAGCGCCCCGATGTATCCCAAACAGGCCCTGGGTCTGTTTATGAGCAAGGAACGCTATCCGACTCAGGACCGCATTGTCGAAGTCGCCAAAACGTTCCGCAAAGAGCAATTCCCGCTGGACTACATCGTGCAGGACTGGCAGTACTGGGGAAGCGATAAAGACGGCACCTGGAGCGGCATGATCTGGAATCCCCAGCGCTATCCCGATCCGGAGGGCATGATAAAAGCCATACACGACCTGAATATGAAACTGATGATTTCGATCTGGCCGTCCGTGGGCAATGATACCCCGCTGGCCCGTGAACTGGACGAGTATCAACTGCGATTTGAGCCGCTGCACTGGATATCCCGAAAGGCCCGCATCTATGACGCGTTCAGTGAAAAAGGGCGGGAAATCTACTTTAAGCACATCAACAACGGCCTCCTGAGCAAGGGGGTGGATGCGCTCTGGATGGATGGCACCGAAGTCGAGGTCGGCACGGCCTGCTGGAATCCCAACGAAGTTGCGCGCGATATCAAACGGCTGGGGATCAACGCCATGGGTGATTTCTCGCGTTACCTGAATCCCTATACGCTAATGACCACGAAAGGGACCTATGAAGGTCAGCGCGCCATCAACAACCAGCGTGTGTTCACGCTGACCCGTTCCGCCTGGGCAGGGGCTCAGCGTTATGCCGCCGCATCCTGGTCAGGGGATTCATCGGCCAGTTGGAATACGCTGAAGTCTCAGATGGCCAGCGGGCTTCATGTGACGATGGCCGGCAATCCCTGGTGGACTCAGGATATTGGCGGCTTCTTCGTCAACAACTTCCCAGGCGGCCAGGAGAATCCGGCCTATCGCGAACTTTTCTTGCGATGGTATCAGTTTGGCGCCTTCAATCCGATATTTCGTATTCACGGGACCAATATTGAGCGGGAACCGTATATTTTCAAAGAAATGGACCCGGAGGTGTATCAGGCGCTGCTGGATATTACCCATCTGCGCTACCGCCTGATGCCGTATCTTTATAGCCAGAGCTGGAGGGTTACGAGCGAAGGCTACACGCTGATGCGTGCGCTGCCGATGGATTTCCCGGAGGATGCCGGGGTACGCAACGTCAGTGACGCCTTTATGTTCGGGCCGGCCTTCCTGGTGCATCCGGTTACGCGTTCGATGTATCGCAAGGGAAATACTCCCGCCCCGACTATTCCGACGGAGTTTATACGGACCCCGGACGGCCAGGCCGGTCTGGCCGTGCAGTATTTTGCCGGTGTTAATTTCGACACCCCCATGGGAAAAGGAGTGGATAAGGTTGTGGATCATGACTGGCCCGGACCGCCGCTGGCCGATCCCCCCGGCGGCCTGGACGGTTTCAACAATTTCTCTGCACGGTGGGAAGGATTTCTGCTGGCGCCCCAGGATGGTGAATATGAAATCGGGGTCGAAGGGGATGATGGATTCCGTCTTTATCTGGACGGCAGGAAAGTCATCGAGGATTGGCGGGAGAATGCTGCTCGCTATCGCAGCACAAAAGTCACATTCAGCAAGGGACAGCAGGTGCCGCTGAAACTGGAATTTTATCAGGGCGGCGGCGAACGTGTTATCCGTCTTGGCTGGCGTACTCCCAGTGATATTCGCAATCAAAATGAGGGTGCGGCGGCATTGGATAACATTGTGAAAACATATCTGCCCGCCGGTGCGGATTGGTATGATTTCTGGACGAATGAAAAACTCACTGGCGGGAAAATGGCCGAAAAAGCGTGTCCGCTCAATATCCTGCCGTTGTATATCCGCGCCGGGTCGATTCTGCCCATGGGGCCTGTGATGCAGTATGCGACCGAAAAACCGGACGCTCCGTATGAAATTCGAATTTATCCGGGAGCCGATGCGAAATTCACAATCTACGAAGACGATAACGAGACCTATAACTACGAAAAAGGACAATATGCCGTGTATGATATGGTCTGGGATGATGCGGCCCGGACGCTGACTGTCGGTCCCCGCAAGGGGGCATTTCCCGGCATGACTGCCGAACGCATACTTAATGTTGTGATTGCCGCCCCCGGTAAGAATGCCGGAATAGGAACGGGAACTGCTGACATCAGGACGGTCAATTACGCCGGCAAGTCGGTGACGATAAAATTCTAACGATAAAAAACGCATCTGGAATACCTGGCCGCACCGAAATTGCAGAGAATGCCGATTCTATTGCGGATAGAATCTATGGCAGACCTCTGGACGCGATAGTAAGAGGTCGTATGGCCTCCTACTATGGCCGCGGTTTGTCTGAGGATGTCCTGAAATCGTTTAGTCTGAGCAGTCCGGCATCCCGCATTCAAGCCAATGCTGAGCGAAAATAGCAAAGTCCTGCAGGTCCACCCTCGAATTCCGTGTAAAATCGCCGATGGGGAAATAGCCAATCGTCATATCATAGAGTGTGGGTGTCATGCCGTTGGCGGGCATCTGCATGGTAACCGTCACTTCCAGATATTGACCGTCGGGAGTATTTTCAAGGGGCAGGCCATTCTGGACAAGTTCAGTGGGTGACCAGGCGATTCGATTTTGGGAACTTCGGACCTCGACAATCATGCCGCTGTCCTGCGGAACATCCGCCGTCCAGAGTATCCGGCCCCAGTCAGTCTGCGGCGAATGGGAGTTATGAATCAGCCGCCATGTGCCGACTCGGGTGGTTACCGTTTGCGAGATGATACCGGTCATATCGCTGTATCCATAGTGTTTTGTCCCGATGAGACGTTTGGATATCTCAACGGAATTGGATACAGGATGAATCCGGTGAATATATTCGTCTCCGTTATCGACGGCCCAGATTTTCCCCTGCTGGTCGATAGCAACGCCTGTCGGGCTGGCTCCAACGGGAACGATTGTTTTTTGAATTCCATTCGGATCAAATCGAACCACCAGGTTGGACGGTTCGCTGGCATACCAGACATCGCCATCCGCAGAAACCGCGCCGCCTTTCATGGAATAGGCGGTATCCCGGGTCCACAGCAGGGTTTTGGTCTGTGTATCGATCAGCGTTATCTTGTTGGATTGCCAGCCTGAAATATACAGTTTCCCCTCCTGATTCAGAGCAAGGCCGTAACAATGATGTCCCAGGGGAATGATTCCGAAGCTGTCATCGGCCGAGTCAAGCCACAGAACATGGTTTTTGTCGTTGCCGGAAGACCATAAAATCCCCTGCGAATCCAGCACGGCTCCATAGGATGTGTGATTGACGCTGGACACATCGATGGTCCTGGAAATGGTTCCATTGGACAAAACATAGTAGAATTTTTTTGTATTGTAAGTGCCCAGCCAGACATTGTTGTTTTCATCCACGGCAACGCCGCGAAGCCCGGGTGTCCAGTAATCATTGGCATAAGCCCCGGCGTAGGTGCCCGGCACATAGGTTCCTTCCTTGCCTGCGACAAGAATGACCTCATAGAGGACGCATTCATCCTGTCCCCAGGGCAGCATTTCGGCTCCGGTAATATCGCCGTCGTTATTCAGGTCGCGGCTGGTATCGGCGACGCCGTTGCCGTTGCGGTCGATGTAATGCCCCCGCTCCAGCAGACCGATTTTGACGGCACTGCTGGTCTGGCGATTGGCAACCCAGCAGTTGCCCTGCAGATCCACGGTCGTTCGGGAACAATTTCCGCTGCTGTCGGGGCCGGTATGATAGCGTCCCAGTTCCCGGCCCGTAATCGTGTCCACTTTGGAAACGGTTGCTTCATTGCTGTTGGGAACCCAGATGTAAGGCAGTATGCTTCCCTGTTCGGCAATCACAAGCTGTCCGGACTGGGGGGCGTATGTCAGGCCGATCAAGTCACCCTGATCGAAATCCGCATCCTCGGTATAAAAACCCGGTGTTGGAATCTGCATATTGGCTGCAACTTGCGTAACCATTCGCACATAATCTGAAATGTCCGGTTTGGAAAACGACACCGCGGTAAGATCGACAGATAGACTTTGCCCGGCCGGGATCCCCGCAAGCGAGGTGACGATAACGCGCAGGTCATAGTAGCCTCCGCTGTAAAGAACCGGAGTTTTATACCCGCCAGAAGTCACATCCGAGGTAATATCCATACCGCCCGGAGTCTGATATTGGATCGTCCAGTAGCCTGAGCCTGCCGGACCGGTCAGGATTAATTTATCGGGCAGTGTATTATCATTTTCAATGCGGACATCGAAGATTTGCGTCGATTCTTTGGGAGTCTTGACTGAAACGGTCTGGCCGGTCAGGGTCGAGTAAATATTATCCCCTTTGTAGGTGAACATCGTATCTGTTTTGACCTGGGCATCCGGGCGGGCGCCGGCAAATTTATCGATCTGAACCCATTGCGGATTATTGACCAGCGTTCCCTGATGCGCATGACCGCTGTTGTCCGTCGTGGTGGTCCCGCTGCCCTCGTCCAGATTCCATGCCGCAGAAAGCCCGATCTCGGTGCCGGTTAATGGTGTAACCATGGTTTCCTGAATCTCGGCCTGTGTCAGGGCGCGATTCCAGATGCGTACTTCGTCAATCAGCCCCTTAAAGAAGCGATTTAAGTCATATTGCCTGCCGATGCACCAGGGATCCACATAATTGATGCCGCCGGACCAGCTATTGCCGGTACCTGCGACAAGCAATCCATTGTAATAAAATTTAGGGGCCTCGTCGGCCTTGCGGGTTACGGCAATATGAATCCATTGACTGACGGGGATATACGCATTGGAATTGGCGGAATGCCAGCCGTTATAGCCAATCTGAAAATGAATATGCCTGCGAAG
>DLFY01000258.1:0-1148 GCA_002482415.1 Phycisphaerales bacterium UBA7708 | reverse complement strand
TTTGACAGGTAATGATACCGCCCAGTTCGTTAGAAAACTCCGGACACTGAATCCAGGCTTCCAGGGTGATTTCATTTTGCGGCTGCAGGGCCGTCTGGAGCAGGCCGCAGTTGACATATTGATCAGAGCCGTTGAACAACAGTGCATAATCCGCCCCGAATGTACACGTCCAGGGCAACAGTAAGGACAGGGCCAGGCCAAAGACTTTACAGGTTGACATAACCATTCTCCTCGAAGATATCCTGCGTAATTCAATCCATTTGGATTCCGGCTGTCTCCTTACAGCCTCTATTTTAAAATCGGATGCTGAAATAGCTTACTTTAACACTATTATCTTATTATATACCTATTCAATCCATTAATTCAATAAATTTTGTATAGTTCTTTCGTATGACAAGTAATGACAAGGGATTACATTTATAATTGTCTTTGTGATATCTCACCAATCAGGCCGATTGAACTACGCATATCACCATCGTTGAGTCCCTATCCGGAAAAGGACCGCACCCTGGTTTATCTTTTCGGATATTGCGAAGGGAGAATTCAGACAGGATTCGGAGCAGAATAGTTTCTCGGATTTTTATAAAATATCCTTGTAAGGGGTATGTTAGGTATATATAATGAGCCGCCATGTGGGGTGACAGGTTTGGGTTGCTGAACCTGAAAGCCGACAGAGAAGGGCTTTTTTACAAGTTCATAACATCGCGTTATGACCCTCAAGGTCACCATGTGGACAATATGTTTTTACTAAACGAACCCAATTCCACACTCTTGTATGCATGTATCCTTGTATTCGTGTATTCTTATTTTTCACCAAACGAACCCAATTTCTTTTCCGGGATTTGTTTTATATCATTATGCACTTATATAAGTTCTTTTTGCCGAAATACTTAAAACAGTTGAATGTTTGATGAAGGAGTAATCGATAATGCCACTGATGCATAAAGTTCAGCAGGCCCTGACAAAGCATTGGGGATATGAATCTTTTTTGCCCCTGCAAAAGGAAGCGATGGATCATTTATGCAGAAAACAGGACTGCATCGTGGTCCTGCCGACAGGCGGAGGCAAGTCGCTTTGTTATCAGGCCCCGGCCGCAGCCATGGACGGCATGGCCGTGGTCGTTTCGCCCTTGATTTCGCTGATGAAAG
>DLFY01000028.1:11835-28892 GCA_002482415.1 Phycisphaerales bacterium UBA7708 | reverse complement strand
CGCGGCGACGGTCGTGGCCCGGCATGGTCCAACAGCCTGTTCGAAGACAACGCCGAATACGGCCTTGGAATGCGTCTGGCCGTCAATAAGTTCAAAGGCTTTGCCGCCGAACTGCTGGACAAGGTTGCAGCCGCCGGTTGTGTCGATAAAGCCCTGGCCGAAGAAATTAAGGCCGGACTCAATACTCAGAAAGAACAGGCCGGTATTGAAGCCCAGCGTGCCCGCGTGGACAAACTCAAAGCCGCCTGCACCAAGAGCGACTGCAAGGACTGCAAACAGCTTTTGACCGTGGCCGATTACCTGGTCGAAAAGAGCGTCTGGATCGTCGGCGGTGATGGCTGGGCCTATGACATTGGTTACGGCGGTCTGGATCACGTCCTGGCCAGCGGCGAAAATGTCAACGTCCTGGTCCTGGATACCGAAGTGTACTCCAATACCGGCGGTCAGATGTCCAAATCCACCCCGCGCGGCGCTGTCGCCCAGTTTGCTGCAGGCGGAAAACGGATGCCCAAGAAAGATTTTGGTATGATTTCGATGACTTATGGCGGGATTTATGTCGCCTGCATCTCCATCGGAGCCGACCCGAACCAGGCCGTCAAGGCATTCGTCGAAGCCGAAAGCTACGACGGACCGTCCATTATCCTGGCCTACAGCCATTGCATTGCCCACGGCATCGATATGGCGACCGGCTACAATGAACAGAAAAAGGCGGTCGCCTGCGGTCACTGGCCCTTGTATCGGTTCGACCCGCGCCTGGCCAACGAAGGCAAGAATCCGCTGCAGCTCGACTCCAAAGCACCGAGCATGGACTTCGCGGAATATGCCTATGGTCAGAACCGCTACCGGACACTCAAACAGTCCAAGCCCGAAGTGGCAGCAGTCCTGATGGAACAGGCAAAACAGGATACACAGAATAAGTATTCTCGCCTCGAAAAGCTGTCTAAGCTGTAAAAAATTAAGACTCCGTCTTATATCGGCCCTGTAATAAACTTGCAGGGCCGTTTTTTTTGGTTTATACTAAAATCAAACGAATTCATCGGAAATCAGATATTCAATGTGTTAAGGAGTAGATATGCGAGGCAAGTATCAATTTCTGCTGTTCATCGCTTCTATCGCCGTCTGCGGCTGTCAGTCTAACCAGACACCATCCGCTGAGCAGGCGACATCCGCAAAACAAGCCCATCTGAAGATGACCTGTCATGTGAACTTTTACCAGGATAACTCCCTTTATGTCACCGAGCAGGAACATCTGTTCACACCGTCGTCCAAAAGCCTTGAAATCAGCTCCAAAGAACCCTCAGGGCGATACATCTGGTCATTACAGGGCGAACAATACAGCGTTAAAAATCTGGCAGCCAGCAAAACCCATCAAGACCTCTATAATAAAGCCTATCTACAGGCTATTTATTATGGGATGATGTCCTCGGCTCAATTGCTCACCCAGGAGCAGGTGGATGAAGAACAGACCGTCCGGATAGAAGGAAAATGGTATATTCCCTATCTTCTCACCAAACAAGACGCGAAAATTCGTTTGATGAAAAATCAATTCAATGACCGGTTTGAACAAGTCATTCTTCAGAAAGACAACCAAATATATCAGGTTTTGTGTTATAATCTTCGTTTCGATAAGGATTTAAATAATAATCTACCCAGAACCATTGATATTTTTGACGCCACAAACGGCCTGTCCTCCAAAAAGCTGCTTGTAAAGATCCAATACGACTCCGTCAGCGTCACAAAATAATCCTGCCTCTCTTGTTTTTCCGTGACTTTGGAAAAGGCGAAACGTGCATTATCAATATAGAAAGTGGATAGATTATTGCTCGTTCTATCAAAAAAAGGCTTGTCAAAAGATATTTTTTCTCGTAAAAATACGTTATAAAAACTGACCTAAGTCTGTGGTATTACTATATTTTTAGAATTAAGAGGTCGCATTTAACGACCGAAGTAGTAATGTGCGATATCGCTGTATGCGCAAGTTTGGACTCTGTAACGGCCGATGGGCCGATAAACAATAATAAAATGATTTTATAAAGGATTGTAAAAGCGATGGGTAAAACAAGGGCCTTTTTTACAATCGTCGTTGTATGTACTTTGTTAAACGGCTGTTACAACGACATTCTCGACCCTACGCAATTAGGACGTTTCGAGCCGACTCCCACAGTCAATGTCATTCTGGATTCGCTGGGCGTGGCGGATGAACCCTCCCCGACGTATGAAGGGGCCGAAGATCCAAAACCCGAAGACCTGGTGGATATCGAAACGGACTACGTTTTCGGTTCCGGCGATATTGTTCGCATCAGCATTTTCGAGTTGTATCAGCCCGGCCAGACGTATGTCAATGATTACGTTGTCACTGAAACCGGCCGTATTTCCATTCCGGATGTCGGACAGGTTCAGGCCGCGGGGCTGACAGAAGCCCAGTTGGAACAGGAAGTCCGGGATATCCTGTCGCCGGCTATTCTGAAAAATCCATCTGTTACAGTTCTTTTGCTGAACTCGGAATCCCGGTACTTCTCGATTGTCGGCCAGGGTGTCGGCCAATCGGCCCGGTTTCAGATCCCGCGATATTCCTTCCGCCTGACAGATGCCATTGCGTTGGCCGGCGGTGTGGCGGAATTCAATGTCAGCTATATTTACGTCTCACGCGATGTCGCGGTACGGAATGCGGCACTGCCTTCGGAATCCGCTCCTGCACCCGCACCGATGACTGAGATTACCCCTGCCGAACCCAAAATCGAAATGACTCCCGTCGAGCCGAAGAAACCCAGTGCGGAAGACGAACTGCTGAATATTATCGCTCCAGCCGTGGCCTCCAACAAAAGCGGCCTTATGTTTACTACCGCGGAAATGGCAGCCACTCAGCAATTGGAGTCTATGGCAACACCGCAGGAACTCGATCCGGTTCAAACCCCTCCGACAGAACCGGTCAACGAACCCGAGACGGCTCCCGCCACCCAGCCGCAATCCGAACAGGTCAAGTGGATCTTTGAGGATGGCAAATGGAAGCCGGTTCGTGCAGGCGGCCAGGTACAGGTAACACCGCAGCCGACCGTCCCGGTCTCGCAGCAGCAGGTTGAGAAACCGCTGGGGCCGACCGTTTCTGACCCCATCTCCCGCGGATTTGGAGTCGATGCCCTCGGTTCCAAAAACAAGTCAACCCGTGTCATGCGTATTCCAGTGGATCGACTGCTGGCCGGGGATCCCCGCTACAACGTCGCCATCCGTCCCGGCGATCGCATCACCGTTCCCGTGGACCTGATTGGTGAATTCTGGGTTGCCGGCAACGTCAATGCCCAGGGATCCATCGCCATCACCGGACGTCCCATTACCCTCAAAATGGCGATTGCTTCAGCCGGCGGATTAAACGGCATTGCCGCTCCGCAGAAGGTGGAAGTCATCCGTCGTATCGGCAAAAACAAGGCCGGCATGATGCAGGAACAAATCGTGATGGTGGACCTGAAAAAAATATCCAAAGGCCAACAGCCTGACTTTTTCATCAAACCCTATGACCTGATTAACGTAGGTACTACAGGAACAAGCAGATGGCTGGAAGAATTGCGGAATGGCTTCCGTGCCACATACGGATTTGGTTTTATCTATGACCGGAATTTCGCGGAAAGCGACCTGGACGGAGACCCATTCCCTGGGCATTTCGGGTTTAACAGTATATTCTAACCATAATCTATGAATTCTATGTCCTCAAGCCAAACCCAATTGTCTTGCCAGACTCCGGGGCGTGAATACCGCTGGACGGATATCCCGGCTGCGGTCTGGATACAGATTGCAGTCCTGGCGATTCTGTTCGGATGGTTTTTCGGACAGGATTTGTGGGGCATGGTCCATCGATGGATCAATGACTCGAGCTGGTCGCATGGTTTTCTGATTCCATTGTTCAGTCTTTACTTTCTGCATCAGAAAAAAGACCAGCTTTTGTCCGATTCCTATCAGCCGAACTGGAAATTGGGAATTCCCGTCCTGATTTTCTTTTTATTGCTGTACCCGCTGAACATTGTCCAGTTTAAGTTTGCTTATGGCCGCCCTATCCTGATGGTGGGAACCCTGGGAGCCATGGTCCTGTTTCTGGGCGGATGGAATCTGCTGCGTCTGACCTGGCTGCCGGTGGGTTTTCTGTTTTTTGCAATCCCCCTGCCCGACCGGCTGTATTCTCAGATGACCATCCCCCTGCGGCAAATGGCAGCGGTCGTTGCAACCTGGGTATTAAACCTGATTCCGAATTTGACTGCCACCGCCAACGGCGTGGTCATTGATGTGGTTTATAAGGGGCAACTGCTTTCGCCCGGCCTGGATGTCGCCGAGGCCTGCAGCGGCATGCGGCTGCTGATGGCTTTTGTGGCTCTGGGGGTGGCCATGGCTTATCTGCACGAAAGACCTGTCTGGCAGCGGCTGGTCCTGCTGCTCAGCACCATTCCGATTGCGATTCTGTGCAACGTGATTCGCGTCACCATCACCGGATTGATTTATATCCTGTGGAATCCCGAGTACGCCAAAGGGATCTATCACGACATGCTGGGACTGATGATGCTGCCGCTGGCATTTGGATTTTACGGGATTCTGGCCTGGCTGATGGGCAATTTATATACCGATGAAGAGGACGTGCAATCCGACCTGATTATCCGGCGTATTGAATCCTCCATGGCAAAGGAGCCAAAGCCATGACCCAGCCAAACAAATCCCTGCTGAATCCGGCCTTTGTGGCCTGTGCTGTCATATTGGCTTTATTCGCGGCCACCAAAACCGTGGTTATCCACGCGCTGGGGGTTCATTTGACAAAACTGCCGATCCCCCTGAAAAAGCCGCTGGAACAGTTGGATGCCAAAAAGCTGGAGCCGTATATCGTTCGCAGCCGGGAAAGGATCGCCAATCAGGATGTGGTGGAAAGCCTGGGCACCGAAGAATATCTCAACTGGACCCTGGAAGACCCGCAGGCTCAAAGCGACAGCCCGACGAAGTATAGTACCTTATTTATCACCTATTATACCGGCAATCCGGATATGGTGCCGCATGTGCCGGATGAATGTTACGCCGGCAGCGGCAACACCAAGCTCAGGGCCGATACCCTGTCCACGGAGATCGCCTGGCCCGGGCGTGAAAAACCGGTTCCGATTTCCATGCAGTCGGTGCTGTTCAGCCGCCAGGAAAAAAACAGCCTGACCCCGGAAACCCAGTTTTCCGTCCAGTATTGCTTCAAAGCCAACAGCGAATTTTGCGGCAGTCGGACCGAAACCCGGGCGGTTCTGGGCAGCAACTTTTTTGTGAAGTACTCCTATTTTGCTAAAATAGAATGGAAGTTTTACGGCATGGACTATACCGGCCTGATTTATCCGAATCAGGAGCAAGTGATGCTGGCCAGCCAGAAACTGCTGGCCAGGGTACTTCCCGTTCTGGAAGAAGACCACTGGCCCGACTGGGAAAAAGCCAAACGCGGCGAAATCATCGAACCATAGCCCATGCGACCTTTAACAGGAATCCTGAAGAATGGCAAAAAAGCTGAATAAAAAAATAGCCTACTCGTTATTGACACTCTTGGTTGTCTGTATTGCGGGCGGCTCCGTTGTCGGGCTTCGGATGTGGCGGGAGCGAAATCCCGAATACAGCCTCGACAAGGCCCGCGAAGCATTCAAGAACCAGGATTTTCCAACCGCTGAACAGTTTTTCGGCAAGGCGTATGCTTACACCAAACTGGATGAGGACAAAATTGATATCCTGTTTGAGATGGCCGAATTCCATCTGACCAGCACGGAAAAACATGAACCCAACTGGCGCAAGGCCCTGGGCTGCTGGCAGACCGTGCTCAATGTCAATCCCAACCATCTCGAAGCCCGCCGGAAACTGATGGATTATTATTATCAGATGGGCGACAGCGGCGGCAGCGGCGCCTGGAAGATGGTCGAAGAGCATTCGTCCAAATTGCTGGAAGCGTTTGCAAAGACTCAAAAAGAGCCGGATATCGAGGTTCTGATGGCCAATGCGCGGGCCTCGCTGGAAACCGCCCGGGTCGGCACGTCGGCCTTCCGCGAAGCACTGGTGACCAAAGCCATCACCGACCTGGAAGCCCTCAAAAAGAAAACCCCCGACAACGCCAGAATCTATGAATACCTCATCGAGGCCACCCTGCTCAAAGGCGAACTGGACTATCTCAAGGGAGCGGCCGAGCTGAAGGATAATACGTCGGCGTTCGCCTTGAAAACCGCCCGCGAAAAGGCACAGGAAGATGTTAAACAAATTATCCAGCAGGCAAAGGAAAACGCCTCCGACAAAAGCCTGGCTAATGCCTTCGCCCTCGAAATGCGTGTTCGCCAGGCCCAGTCCGACCCCAATCTGCTGCCTGCCGTTCGCAAAGAAGCCGAGACGCTTGCGGCGGCTTTCCCCGACTCGGACCGCATCCATGCCATTGTCGCGACCTCTTACGAACTGCATGGTGCCATGGATCGCAGGCAGGAACTCAATCTGGCCATCCAGAATATAGAAAAAGCCTTAAGCATCGCCACGGACAAAAAGGTCTCCCACGCCATGCGGCTGGCATCGCTGTTATATCGCACCGGCTCATTTTATGGCGAGAAAGACCTGACCCTGCGAGCCGTCAAAGAGGCAGAACAAGCCCTGACCTATCCCGAATCCACCGTACTGCCCGGCCCCAGAGAAGGTGCCGCCCGCCAGAGTCGCCTGATGATTCAGATATTCCTGGCAAGGTGTTATATGGAGCAGACCCTGCTGGCTCGCGAATCCCAGGATAAAGCCTCGGAAACGGACTATCTGGCCAAAACCAAAACCACCGTCAGCAGCATCACCCAGGCTCTCGGCGAAAACAACCTCATGGCCAGACAATGGCAAGGCATGCAGCTTCTTGCCGAAGGACAAACCGACCAGGCCTTCCGTGCCCTGTATAAAATCTATCAGGAATACAAATCCCTCGACAAGGCCGGCGATTATTCGACCATCGATGCCCATCTGTGCTATGTGCTTTCCCGCATCGCCGCTCAGCAACGATCCGTCGGCATGCAGCGGGAGTTTCTGGAAAGGGCTTTATATAATCAGAACAGTATCGCCCCCGAAAAACCGGGCGCCATTCTGGAATACGCCTCGGTCCTGCTGGAACTCCAGGGCGGACAGCGTGCCGCCGATATCATCAAGTCGTATATGAACATCTACGGCAAAACCCCCATGGTCCAGATTATGCTGGCCAACGCCCTGATTCAGTCGGGCCAGTTCGAGCAGGTGGATGCCATTCTCAGGGAAATTGACCCGGACGATCTCCAGGCCCTGCTGACCCGGCTGATGTCGGTGACCATGCAGGTTGGACGACTCCAGGGACAAATCAATCTGGGCGGTTCAACCGGAGCCTCTTCGGCCCAGCAGACCCAACTGACAAAGCTTCGCAGCCAGCAGGGTGAGTTGATCAAGCGCCTGATGGACAAGACCCCGGACAAGCTCGAGTCAGGGATTCTGGCCTCCTATTGCCGATATGCAATCGCCAATGACATCAAGGGAACCGCGGAACTGGTCGATCAGTATCTGGTCGCCTTCCCGACCAATACCACCGCCCAACTGCTCAGGCTGGAACTGGCTGAACCCGATCCCAAAGCGGTTACCGCCAGCCGGCGGACGGAACTGATGGAACAGGTTCTGCTGCAGACTCAGGACCCCCTGCGGCGGGCGCTGGGCCTGGGGCAGCATTATCGTTCCGTCGGCAAAGTCGATCTGGCCAAAGAACACTATCAAAAAGCCTACGAACTGGCCCCGGACAATATCGAAGTCTGCAGCGGCTATTTCGGATTCCTGCTGGACCAGAAGGATATTAAAACCGCAGAGTCCATCTATCAGAAAATTCGTGACAAAAATCCCGACGGCTGCGAAGGCAACCTGTTTGCCGCCCAGCTTGAAATCGCCCGGGAAAACTACACCGCCGCCCTGCGGCGTCTGGATGAGTGCCTTGCTCTTCGTCCCTCGCTGACGACAGCGGCCATCCTCAAAAGCCAGGTCTATCTCCAGCAGAAAAACTACGCCGCTGCCGTTGAGAACGCCACCCAGGCATTTCAGATGGACCCCCAGAATGGAGTCGCCGCCAGGCAGTTGGCCTCGTCGCTGTTTGAACGCAACCGCGACCTGGGCAGCAAGGTGACTGACCAGCAGCTTGCCGAAGCCGACCGCGCCGTGGGCCTGGCGATGGTGCTTAATCCGGGCGAATGGCAGCTCCAGAGCGTCTATGCTGAAACACTCTATCAGCAGGATCCCCAGCGGGCACTGGCCATGCGGCAGGTGCTGCTGAAAAACAATCCGAACCCGACCAATGCCATCATGCTGGCCAACATGGCCATCCGGCAGGCCCAGAATGAAAAAGACCAGGCCAAGCAGAGCGCCCTTCTGGAAATCGCGGGCAATGCCTATGAACAAGCCTGGCAGATGGCCCCATCCGACACGGCCGTTCAGACCGCGTATGCTGAATATCTGCGAATCACCAACCAGCGGCAGAAAGCCGTTGAGATTTTTGCCGGCAATGACAATATCCTGTGGCGGTTTTATTTGAGCGACAGCCAGTATGTCAAGGCCCTGGAGATTCTCGAAGCCGTCAATCAGAAAACACCCGACCAGATGGACGTCCTGCAGGGCATGGTCGAAGCCCATCAGGGCCTGAATCAGTGGGATGCGATGAAGACCCGCCTGGATATCCTGGCCCAGAAGGAACTGACCGTCGATCAGGAATTATGGCTGATCCAGAAATATCTCGATTCCGGGCATAATCAGCCCGCGGAAACCAAGCTGGCCAGCTTCCAGGAGCGGCACCCCGACGACAACCGCGGCCTGCTGCTGGACGCGTGGCTGGAGATGATGCGGGGCAATCTGGAGGTATCGCTGACCAAAACACAGCGTTACCTGGAAAAAGACACCAACAGCGCCGGCGGATGGCGGCTCAAGGGCCGCATTCATCGCCTGCTGGATCAGCCGCAGCAGGCCATTGACGCGCTGCAGCGAAGTAAATCCATTACGCCGGATTCGTCGGTTCGCATGGAGCTTGCCACCCTTTACAGCCAGAGCAGGCAGATTGAGGCCGCCGCCGGGGAACTGAACACCGGCCTGAACGACTCCAAGGCGCCCCAGCAGCTTCGCCTGATGCTCGAAACGCTCTATCGGGAAAACAAACGCTATAATGATTTAAAGACTTTTTACACCAATACGCTCGAGAAATTCCCGGAAGATACCTTCTGGACCAGCCGGGCGGGGCTGTTCTATCTCGAACAGAAAGATTACACCACAGCCCTGAAACTGCTGGAAGCCTGTCTGAACCTGACCCAGAAAAAAGGCGTCAATGACCCCGCCGCTCTGGATAATTATCTGGGGGCACTCATCGCCGCACAAAAGCTGGATAACGTCACCGCTGTTGCGGCAAAATATATTGATGGTCCGCTGGCACCGGTGGCCTATTGGAACATCGCCGCGGTCCAGGCCAAATTGAATCAGCCGGACAAAGCCGCGGAATCCTTCGCTCGGGCCATCGAAAAGACCGGCGACAATCCCTCCTCCCTGTTGGCAACACTGTCCGCCATGGAACGGGTGCTCGGCGCGGCCAACGTGGAGTCATGGTGCACTCAGAAACTGGCGGCAGACCCCAAATTCATACCGGCTCATTTGATGCTCGTCAACCTGGCCGAAAAGGCCGAGGCCTTCAACAAGGCCCTGACGCATATCGACCAGTGCCTTGAAAACGCACCGCAAAACAGCCTGCAGTGGCTGGAGTTTTCCAATCGCAAGGCCAACATCCTGATGCAGGCGTATGCCAAAACCGCCGACGCAAATTATCTCAAGCAGGCGCTGGCCCAGTTGGAAGCCAACCTCAAGCTGCGGCCCAACGACGAAACCATGCTGAACAATATCGCCTATCTGATGGCTGATAATGATATCGAACTGGACAAGGCGGTATCGTATGCACGGCGTGCCCACCAGAAACTGCCGGGCAATGCGATTTTCCTCGATACCTACGCCTATGCCCTGTGCAAGACCGGTGAATATGCCCAGGCCGAAACCTACATGCGGCAGGTCATCGCATCCTATGAACGCATCAACACCGTACCGCCGTGGGATGTGTATAAGCATCTGGGCATGGCATTGATGGGCCAGAAGAAAAACAAGGAAGCCCTGGTTGCATTCGAAAAAGCCAATGAACTGGGAACGGATATCCCGGATAAAGAAAAACAAAATTTACAAAAAACTATTCAAAGTTTAAAACTTTAAACTGGCAATGCCCTTTAAGGAGCAAGACTTATGAATCAGAACATACAGCGTGCAGCAACGACCCCGGCAGCCGTTTCACTGCCGCGTCCGATGACAGCCCCGATGCCCGCCGCCGATGCGATGACACCCAAGGAGATTGTGGGCATCCTCCGTCGGCATATCTGGATGATTGTCCTGTTTACCATCGGCGGTGCGATCGTGGGAACCGGCGCCCATTTTCTGCTGCAGCGTGTCTATCCGCGCTATACGGCCCGTGCCCAGATCGAGGTTATGCCCCCGGTAGAAGGCGACCCGATGACGTTTAATATCAGTCAGCCGCAGAAAGACACCTATTACCAGTTCCGCTTTACCAAGGCCGCCCTCGTTAAGCAGCAGACGCTGCTCAACGAACTCATTCAGGACGAAGAGATTCGCAGTACCAACTGGTTCAAAAAGTTCGCTGACGTCGATGCCGACGGCAACATCGTCGGGGGACGCGACAAGGCCTTCAAAAAAGCCATCGAAGACCTTGAAGATTATCTCTCATCCACGGCCCCGCGTGATTTCGTCTTCATTGAAGTCGGCATGACCTGCGGCAGCGCCAGAGAATCGGCCAAAATTGTCAACAAGATGGTCGATAAATTCATGGCCTCCCAGCGCGACCTGGCATTGCAGTCCATCCGCGCCCAGTTGGCCGAACGCACCAAGCAGCGTGAAGAAATCATTCGCCGACGCGACACCATCGAAGCCTCGCTGACAAATATTCGCTCCGGCACGCGGTTTGCCCGTCTGAATTTGTCGGACAGCAATACCTTCCGCGATTACATGGACCAGAAAATCGCTAATATCGAAGACAGTTACAGCAGCCTCGACAGCGCCCGAGCCAATCTGGAAATCCAGATTGCCACATTGAAACGGCGTGCAGAGAGTACCCTGTTCGATGAAGTCATTCAGGACCAGATTGAACAGGATATTATAGCTCGACAGATCCGCGCCAATATTGCCGCCACCCAGCCCATCCTGGCCGAACGTCTGACACGGTTTGGAGAAGAACATCGTTCTGTTAAAGACATACGTGAGTCCCTCAAACAGATGAATGACGACCTGATCCAGCGTCAAAAAGAAATCGGCGACATCGTCCGTAAATCCCAGTACCAGTCCGCCGAAGACCAGATGGCCGCCCTGGCCCAGCAGTTGGACACCATCACCGAACAGCTTAAAGCCGCCCAGGCCGAATACAAAGATGTTGATATCATCCGTGCCGAATACAACAAACTCGAAGTGCAGCGGCAGGAAGAAATCGACATGCTCAATGCAATGAATTCCTATATTGAAAAGCTGTATGCCCAGATTCAGGACCCCCTGATTTCCAAGCTGCGGGTCATCGGTCTTGCTCCCGAACCGCTGCGGATGAGCTTCCCCAAAATTGAACTCCTGCTGCCGGCGGGCATTATCCTGGGTCTTCTGGCCGGTCTGGGTCTGGCGTTTGCCGTGGAACTGCTCAATGACCTGCTCCGAACCCCCAGCGATGTCATGCGGCATCTGCGAACGCCGCTGCTGGGCACCATCTGTCATTCGGATGACGACAAAGATGTGGAGAAAGTCGAACTGGCACATGTGGTTCGCCAGGCGCCCTATTCGATTATGAGCGAAAATTATCGCCAGCTGCGGACCAACCTGAAACTGGCCGGCCCCGCAGGCAGCGACCACAAGGTCCTGCTGGTCACAAGCCCCGCCGCAGGCGACGGCAAAACCTCGGTCGCGGTCAACCTGGCCAGCACCATGCTGTACGAAAACAAACGGATTCTGCTGGTCGATACCAACCTGCGCAGACCTTCGACCGCCCATCTGTTCCCCCGCACCGAAACCAACGGTGCCGTATCCGAACACCCCGATTTCGGACTGAGCAATTACCTGATGGGTCAGTGCCCCGAAGAAAAAGACATCATTCGCTTCAGCGGCATCGAAGGACTGGATATTATCGACAGCGGCCCCCTGCCGGCCAATCCCGCCGAACTGCTGGACAGCCCCCGCATGCATCAGCTTCTGGAACGCTGCAAACAGGTGTACGATTATGTCATCCTCGACGGTCCCGCCCTGCTGGTCACCGATGCCAAAGTCCTGGCTACCAACGCCGACGGCACACTGGTAGTCTTCAGCGCCGCCGAAACGCACCGCGGCACGGCTCAGCGCATCCTGCGGGAACTTCAGAGTGTCCATGCCAATACCCTCGGCACCGTCCTGATGGGCGTCAAGACCCGCAAGGGAGGCTATTTCCGCGAGTTCTATCGTTCGTATCAGGATTACCAGCGCGTCCAGCTCAAACAGGCTTACTAACAGTCGGAATACACGTATGAATCGATATCTGGTCACAGGCGGCGCCGGTTTCATCGGCTCGAACATCTGTCGAAAACTGGTGCAGGAAGGCTGTTTTGTCCGCGTGGTGGATAATCTCCTGACCGGCAAGAAGAAAAATCTGGACGGCATTCTGGATAAAATCGAATTTATCGAAGCCGACATGGGCGATATCAACGTTGCCCGTGCCGCGATGAAAGATATCGATGTCGTGCTGCATCAGGGGGCCGTGCCCTCGGTGCCCCGCAGCGTGGCCGATCCCGCAACCACCCATCGTCATTGTGTGGACGCCACATTTACCCTGCTGCTGGCGGCCAAAGAAAACAAAGTCAAACGCTTCGTCTATGCGGCCAGTTCCTCGGCCTATGGCGATACGCCGACGCTGCCCAAAATCGAATCCATGCCGACCAATCCCCTGTCGCCCTATGCGGCGGCCAAGCTGTTCGGCGAGTACTATTGCAGCGTCTTCTCCAAAGTCTATGGTCTGGAAACTATCGCGTTACGCTATTTCAATGTCTTCGGTCCCTATCAGGACCCGACCAGCCAATATGCCGCGGCCATCCCGGCCTTTGTGACCAAAATCCTCAAAAACGAATCGCCGACGGTCTATGGCGACGGCGAACAGACACGGGATTTCACCTATATCGACAATGTCATTCACGCCAACCTGCTGGCTGCCAGGGCCAAATCCGTCAGCGGACAAGTGGTCAACATCGCCTGCGGCCAGCGCATCTCGGTCAACCAGATTATCGGCCTGATTAACCAGATTCTGGGCAGGAACGTCACGATACAGTATCAGCCCACACGGGCCGGGGATGTCAAACACTCGCTGGCATCCATCGACCAGGCCAAAGCCGTCATCGGCTATCAGCCCGTGGTCTTATTCGAAGAGGGATTGCAGAAAGCCATCGCCTGGTACAGGACCAATCTGGTCTGAGTCCCCGACGCGACGAGCCACACTGCACCCGCATCGCCCTGATTCTTCAGAATTGACTTTGGCGGTTCTATTTGGTATCTTTTTCTATGGAGAATCGAGGGTATGATGACAAAACAAGATAACTTGATGCGTGAAATCCGGAAACACCGTCGGGAATCGTGGACTATTTCATTGAAAGACCAGTCCTGATGGCTGCTCCAATCACACCACAAACCAGGCAAATCCTGGTCCTGGCCGACCACCAGACCTCGTTGGGGGATTTATGCTCCCGGTACCAGGTCTGTCTGACTTTCTGCGACAATATTCAGGATGCCATCGGGTTTGCCGCCCAGACTGCCTATGACCTCATCCTTATCCAGTTTGACAAAATCGCCGGGAATAGTCATACCCTGCACACGCTGCGTCAGTCCTGTCCCGAGACACGGATTGTGCTGCTGTGCTCAATGCGGCAGGAACCGTTTGCCAATAAACTGCTGCAGGAGCGAATCCACGGCTTAAAAACAGTCGATGATTATCTGCTATACCCGCTGGGCTTTGTTGAGAAAATAAAATCATTCATCGAACCATCCGGGCAGGCTTCTGTCGTATCTGCAGCCGCCGAACAGATGATAGAGCAGCTTGAACTGCTGGCCACGGAAGACGACTTAACCCATCTGAAAAACCGCCGATATATTCGACAATTCCTCAGCCAGATTCTGGAGTACGCTCGCACGGATAACTTCCACGTCACTCTGCTGCTGTTCGACATCGACAACTTCAAGCACTACAACGACCAGTACGGCCACGCCGTGGGCGATGAAGTGCTCTACCAGGTCGGCCAGATCATGAAGCGCTGCTGCCGCAGTCATGACGTCGTCGCCCGCGTCGGCGGAGATGAATTCGCCGTGGTATTCTGGGATTTGCCCTCGGAGGTCGCGCACACCGAGATGGAGCCGGAACGCCGCAAGTCACTCAGCGAGCACCCCAAAGAGACCGTCTTCATGTCGGAACGCTTCCGCCTGCAGCTCAGCAAGACCAAACTGTCCTACCTCGGTGCCTCCGGCAAGGGCCACCTGACCATCAGCGGCGGTCTGGCGGCGTTCCCCAAGGACGGCTGGGACATGAAGCAGCTCTTTGAACAGGCCGACCAGGCCATGCTCCAGGCCAAACGCAGCGGCAAAAACAGGATTCACATCGTCGGCGATTCTAACGATACGTCGGACGCTTCAAACCAGACCAGTTCGCCCCAATAATCCATCGTTTTAATACCGGATGAGTCAGCTCCCTGTACTCCGTATTCTGCACCCCTATTGTCTGAATAGCACAAATTACGCTAACACTATCTTGCTATTCGTAAAAATTCCAATATTTTTTTATTCCCTGTCCGCACTGGACTTATATTTTCTCACGCCCCGCGATATTTCGATTTTTCGAACAAAAACTGCAATTCCGTCCCCTTTATGAAAGCCCATCGTGGTTTGGGTTGAATAAAAAGAATAGGATACGAAAGGAGCTTCAACACATGCTGCAAAACACAGTCATCACCTCACCCCATCTGCAGGACATCGCGGCCGAAGGCGGCGTACTCGGTTCGATTCTGCTGGACCGCTCAGTCACCAAGGTCGTCGTCGATATCCTGCCGGCCGCGGAGGCGTTCACCCGCCCCGAGCATCAGACGCTGTACCGCATTCTGACGGACCTGGCCGGGCCAAATCAAGCCTGGGACCTGGTGCTCATCGCCGACGGCCTCAAGCAGCACAAGGCCCTCAAGACCATCGGCGGCGTTGATTACTTAGTCAAGCTGGCCGAGGCCGTACCCACGGCCGCCAATGCCGCCTACTATGCTCGCATCGTCCGCGACAAGTACCTGCTGCGGCAGATGGCCGAGTTCGGCACCACGCTGGCCAACTCCGCGGCGCTCGGGTCGCTGCCGGGGGTGCTGCTGGATATGGAAACGCAGTTCCGCGACATCAGTGCCCGCTATCGCAGCCTGATTGGACCTGGCGAAATCCTCTCGATGCGTCCGGTGTCGGAGTACACCAGCAAGCCCATCGACTGGCTGTGGCCGGGGCGGTTCCCGCTGGGGATGCTGTCGCTGATTGCCGGCATCCAGGGCCACGGCAAGAGCTTCCTGATGTGCTACATGGCGGCGGTGGCCTCGCAGGGCTATGCGTGGCCGGACCGCGGCAATCCGTGTGCCCCGATGGAAGTCGCCATCCTGTCCGATGAGGAAAGCGTCTCGTATGCTCTGCGTCCGCGGCTGGAGGCCTGCGGAGCGGACCTGTCAAAGGTGTTCGTGCTGGACGGCCTGACGCTGGCCGACGGCACGCCGGCGCCGTTCGATATCAGCACACGGCTGAGCCTGCTGGATGATTTCCTCGAGGCCCATCCCAACTGCCGGCTGATGTTCTTCGACTCGCTGGCGGGCTTCCTGGGCCATTGCGATCCCAACGACAACGCCGCGGTACGCCGCACGCTTGGGCCGCTGAGCGAACTGGCCGAGCGTCGCGGTGTGGCGATGGTCGGCATCCTGCATCTGAATAAAAAGCCTGACCTGGCCAGCGTCCACCGCATCAGCGGCGCGACCGCCTTCACTGCCGTGGCCCGCGCCGTCTGGCTGGTCATGCGGGATGAGGACGCGATAGGCAACGCCAGCCGGCTGCTGCTGCCGGTCAAGTGCAACTACGCCGACACCACCGGCCTGCGCTACCGGATTGTCGATGGGGCCGTGGCGTTCGAGACCGAGCCGGTGGCCTTCGGGGCCGACAGCGTTCTGGCAGGCAAACACAAGCCCGACGAAGACGACAGTAAAAGCGCCGTCGATATCGCCGCTGACTGGCTGCGAACCCAGCTCGAAAACCAGCCCCCCAAAATGGCCAGAGATATTCTCGACGCCGCCGAGGCTGAAGGATTCTCGGCCAGAACCATAAATCGTGCAAGAATTCAATTAGGTATCGAGATACGGAAAGTCGGTTTCAAGGGTGCTTATGTCTGGTCATGGAAAGATTCTTCGGTACAAGAACCGGAGTCTGTTTTCCCATAGATGCCAACGATAGGCAGGGAGTGTAGCTTGGCATCGTTGATGATGATGGATTATTATAATAATAATCCATAGATGCCAGGAAGATTTGGCATCGTTGAGATATTGAGCGAAAAATCCAATGATGCCAAAAGGTCCAACGATGCCAAGCTCTCCCCCCTCTAAAACATGGTATTCTTTGCCAAAAGTCGTTCCGTTTTCACAATAAAGTCAAGCTGGAGTGCAACAGGCACGGGGTGACGTCCCATGGCCAAGCAGTGCTTGACCATGCCACGATCACATAACCCAGGGATGCAATAGGGGTGGCACAGTCTGACGCAGTCAGGCTGTGGGGGTTAGAACTGTCTCTACAATGCAAAACAAAGGGCAGGCACGGAGGCCAGCCCCTACACGAAATAAAGCAAAGGGCATGCACGAGTGACGCGATCGGAAAAAACGTAGCTGAAGCTTCCAGCTTCAGAGGAGACAGATAGAAGTTGCGCTAAGAACGCAAGACCGAAGCAAGATGCTTCGGCT
>DLFY01000028.1:0-11807 GCA_002482415.1 Phycisphaerales bacterium UBA7708 | reverse complement strand
AAAGCAAGGGGCGGGCACTGGGACTGCCCCTGCGATGTGTTTGCGGGAAGGGCTTATCCGTTTGTCTTGACGCCCCAGGTTTTATTGGGCCTGGGACCCATAATCAGTTTCAACTCGCCGCCGTTGACGATGTCGTCGTGGGTAATCCACGGCTCGGTCAGCGGCTTGCCATTGAGGAAGGCCTGCTGGATATACATATTGGTCTCGGAGCAGCCGGGGGCTGAGACGGTGAACTGTTTGCCGTTGGGCAGATGGATGGTCACTTTCTCGAAGACGGGGCTGCCGATGGCATAGGTTGGCAGGCCCGGCGTGACCGGGTAAAAGCCCATGCAGGAAAAGACCACAAAGGCCGACATGCCGCCGCCGTCTTCATCGCCGGGGATGCCGAACATCGTATCGGGGAACCAGGCGTTGAGCAGCATCCGGATTTTCTTCTGAGTCTTCCAGGGCGAATCCGTGAAATTGTAGAGGTACGGGATATGGAAGCTCGGTTCGTTGCCCATGGAGAACTGGCCGACGATGCCCGTGAAATCGGGGAATCGCGCCCAGAGTTCGTATTTGCTGCGGCCGAGGTCTTCGCGGAAAAGCTGGTCGAGCCGCTGCTCGAAGGCTTTTTTGCCGCCCATCAGGTCCATCAGGCCGGGGATGTCGTGCTGAACCTGCCAGAGGTATGTCCAGCCGTTGTTTTCATCGTAATACTCCCGGCCGCCCATGCCGCCGTCGAATTTGGGATCGATATCGATCCAGTTGCCCTGGTCGTCTTTGGGCATGAAAAAGCCCTTTTCCTTCCAGTAGAGATTCTTGTAATTGTTCGCCCGGGCGGCGAAATACGCGGCATCGTCGGCATGGCCGAGTTCGGCGGCATACTGGCTCAAGGCCCAGTCATCGTAGCTGTGGCCGAGCGTGACAGCCACGGACTGGCGTTTCTCGAAGCTGTGGACAGTCGGCTCGGTTTCGGGCTGTCCGGGGGCCAGCGCCGGGTAATAGCCTTTTTCGGCATAGAAGCGGTCCAGGGCACAGGCCGGGCCGTTTTTCCACGGCAGCATGGTCGCTTCCATGGCGTTTTTCTTCATCGCGGCAAATGCGGTCGCGGTGTCAAAGTTGCGAATGCCTTTGCGATAGGCATCCAGAATCATAATCGTCGAGTGGAAGCCGTTCATGCAGGGATTGTCGCCCCACAGCAGCGGGAACGTCGGCAGCCAGCCGCTCTGCTGGTACATCCAGACATACGACTGAATCATATCGGCTTGCTGGTCGGGATTGAGGATAACCCGCAGGGGGTGATGGGCCAGGTAGGAGTCCCAGACCCAGTCATCGACATAGAACGGGCGGTCGGCGGTGTGAATCTTCTTGTCATAATTGCTGTAATACCGGCCGTCTTCGGTAATGTCCATCATGCGTTCATAACAGCGATACAGGGCCGTGTAGAAGGTGCGGCGCTGGGATTCGGTGCCGCCCTGCACTTCGATTTGATTGAGCACCTTCGACCACGCCCGGCGGGCATCGGCTTTGAGGGTCTCAAACGACCGGCCTGCAATCTCGGACTGGAAATTGGCTTTGGCCTGCTGGTCGCTGATGAAGGAAATCGCGTATTTGAATTCGATGACGGCGGGTTTGTCCTGGGTCCAACTGACCAGGCCGCCCTTTCGATTGCGGTTTTGTTCTGCTGCGGTAAATTCAAACGGCTGGCTGAACTGACCATAGACAAAGGCCTTCATGCCGTGGAACTGTTCGACGCCGGTGACGGTCTGAGCATCGAGCCGGGTCCACTCGCCCGACTGCATCGTCCGAAGCAGGACGTGTTTGGGGGCATTGTGCGGGAAGGTCATCCGGAAACAGCCTGTCTTGGCGCCGGGGGTAAACTCGAGGGTGACATCGTAATCTTCCAGCCAGACGGAATAGTAGTACGGAGTCGCTATCTCATTGCCGGGGTTCCAGGCGGAAATGGGGGCACGGTTCTGGCCGGGCTGTCCGGTGAAAGGCATCATACTGAAGAGCAGGCCCTGCCGGTGCGAGTCGAGCGTCAGCGGGAAAGAGCGAATCTGGTCGTCCAGATAGTCCTTGCGGTCGGGGTACATCCGGATCATCTGGTTGGGCAACTGGACGGTGGGACGGGTCGGCTGGAGGATATGCCCTACGCCGCCGATGTTGGGATTGACGTAACTGACGGCATCCCGGGAGGACACGCAGCCTGCCATAACCACCGCTAACAGGATAATCACTACCATAATAATGCTGTATCTTGCGCATTTATTCATATATCAATCCCTTTCGAGTATAAATTGATTTTAATGCCCCGCTTTACAGAGTCAAGAGATTATCAATGTTTTATCAACATTTTGTCAATGCTCTATCAATGTGTAAGCATTTTGCGCATAATCGGATATACTTCTATCTTTAATATATAAAACGATTGCCGCTTCTGGTGTGGGATTTGTTATCGATCGATTGTAATGCACTGCCCAACGCATTTCTTATGAACGGGCTTTGCGGAGCAGCCGGGTCAGCTCGGTCTGGAATGGGACGCTGTCGGTCGTCCAGAGCAAGCGCAAGGCCTGCTCGTATGACGTATCCGCCGCAAGTCCGGCCTGACGGATGAAATAGGCAATTCCCGCCGCAGCGCCTTTGGCCATGTTGGACGGTTCGACCCCCTGCTCCAGGCACAGCCGCATGGTACCGAACAGCCGGTCGTTTTCCGCCAGCTTGCGGCGCGGGTCTCGGGCGGCCCTTTCCACGGTGTCGGCCAGCCACGGATTGGTCATGCGCTTGAGCAGGTCTTCGGCAAAGGCCCGGTAGCCGGCGGGTGTAAAGAGGTCCTCATGGAGATGGGCATATTTTTTAATCAGGGCCTGGCCGGATTCGTGGATGAACGCATCGCGGGCAATCTGCATCACCTCGGCATCGTGCTCCACCTCGGCCATTTTCGTATAGCCTTTCTGTGCGGCCAGATAGGCCAGCAGGGCATGGATGGCGTTGTGACCGTAGAGCTTGGCCTCTTCAAAAGGCAGCACATCGGTCTTTTCGATAAAGACGGGAATGCCCGGGCCAAAGCCGGGAATGGTGCACTGGGTGACGTAAATTCGGTTGAATTCCTCGACCAGAAAGGCGCGGTCAATCCCGGGAGCAATCGGAGTCAGATGCTTTTCGACGATTTCATTTTTATCGGTGACGACCTGGCTCATCTTGCCGATGACGGTGTTGAGATACTGAACGGGGTGGTCGGGCCGGAAGCGGACCTTGTCTTCGAGAATCCCGGCGGCGTGATTGTTGTTTTCGGCAGCGTAAATGAGAGTTGCATGGGCAGTGCTGTGCTGGAGACCCTGACGGATGAGCGAGGCGACCGACGTGCTGCCCCGGTCATAAAAATCGACCGACGGCAGTGCCGTGACGATTTCGGTGGCCTGCGACAGGGCATTGACCAGTTCCCGGCGGTCCTGCTCGACAGCGGGATTGAAACACTCGATGCCATCGATACGCTTGGTCCTGATGCCGTCAAACGAGGCCACGTTCACGACATACCGGCCATGATTGGCACGAAGAGCCCCTACCAGCATCGGGTCCACTTCAGCAATCACGATGCGTTTGAAGCGGCCGCTCTTGAAGGCTTCGGCGGCAAACAGACCGCTCTGAATGGGGCCAAATCCAAATCCTGCGAATAGATGTTCGTTCATCGTGCGGTCATCCCTGCTGCTGTTGGCCATCAGAGGGTCCATAATACACCTGCTGGGCCGGTCGATAGCTCCAGCCGGCATCCTGAATAGTCAGGGGATTCATCGGCCGGGCCGAGTCGCTGACCATTTGGAGCGTTGTTTGCCAGTCCTCGATACCGCTGATGGCATCGACGCTTCGGACATTCTGCCAGCCGACGGTATTGGCTACCTTGAGGCTCGTGACCGGGTCCAGGCCTTTCAGAAATGCCGTCAGGAATCCGGCAATGGTGGCATCTCCGGCCCCGGTAGCAGAACCGAACTGGTCGGCCCGGTAGGACCCGGACCACAACTGCCGCCCTGCCCAGGACTTGACATCAAAATCAACGCATTGCCTCATGGCACCCAGACGCTCCGGTCCTGCGGTGCGGAGATAGTAGCCGCGGATGCCGTTTTTAATCGCAACCACAGCGACACCCATATCCATCAGTTGATCGGACATCCGGGAGCAATCGTCGGCGGTATAAGCAAGCACCGGGTCGGCATCGCCGGCCTGAGCCTTTCTGGTTTCAAACACGCGGCGGTCCAGCATAAAGGCGATTTCCTCGACACTGGGCAGGAAGATGTCCACATAGGGCAGCACCTTCCGGAATATCGGCAGCCAGTTGACCTGCCCCGAGGGGCTGCCGGGGTCCGGCAGGGTGACATCGAGGCTGGTTACAACACCGGCCTGCTTAGCCTGCCGGAACATGCCGGCCAGTTCGTCGCCCTGGTCGGCATAGAATTGCTTCATCAGGGTCGGATAGCCGAAATGAAACAGGGAACAGTCTTTCAGGGCGTTATAATCCACATCCGCAGCGGTGAAGGTGTCATTGGTGCCGGGATTGTGCAGAAACACCCGGTCGATACCGGGCAGCGCCAGAACCACACTATAGGAGCTGGCTTGCCCTGCCACGGTGCGGAGGGACGGTGCCCGCTGCGGCCCGACGAGCTTTTTGATGACATCACCGATTTCATCATCCCCGACTTTGCCATTGAGCAGGACATCCACGCCGAGCTTGGCCAGTGCAAGGCCGGTGTTGGCAACCGCCCCGCCGGTGCTGAGGACGGCTTTGCCGACATTGACCAGTTTTCCCGGCGAAAGGATGGTGCTGAAACTGCCTTTCATATCGGGATTGAAGACGGGGGTGATATCCAGGCAGATGTGGCCTGCCACCATGGCTTTGTGCTGTTCAGCTTTGTTCATAATCGTGCTCCGTCAACGAGATTTGCTGAAATTATAGCGTCTAAAGCCATGCGTAGTCAACCGATATCCATGTTCCGGTTTTGTGACTCCGGAGCACTGCTTCAACGATGAGGTCGGCGATGTGCCCGTCCTGGAAGGTGGCAAAATCCACCTCTTTGGATTGGCCCGCGATGTACCGATAAACATTCCGACAGAAATTCTTGACGGCACTGGGATAGCCTTCATTGTGCCCTGCGGGGTAATGGGCGTAATCCCGAATGTCTTTATCCATTAAGACGGCGTCTTTGAGCATCAGTTCATTAGGCTTGTTGCGGTTGCCAATCATCATCTCATTGGGTTTTTCGTGGTCCCACCAGAGGCTTTTCTGGGTGCCGTTGAGTTCGATGACGATGTGGTTTTTTCTGCCTGCCGAGACCTGGGTAATACAGGCCATACCGCGGGAGCCGTCTTCAAACTGCAGCAGGACATGGCCGTAGTCTTCGGACTCGATTTTGACGGTCTCATACTGGTCGGGTCGGAGTTCTTTGCCGGCAAAGGTTTCGACGGCCACTTTGGGCTTTTTGCGGTAGTCATGCAGGGTCAGCAGGTCGGCAAACACTTTGACAATTCTCTTTCCTGTGACAAACTGAATCAGGTCAAACCAGTGCGACCCGACGTCCGAAATCACCCGGCTTGGTCCGGACATTTTGGGGTCCAGTCTCCAGCTCCAGTCGGTATCATACAGCAGCCAGTCCTGCATATAGCAGCCCTGCACCGCGAATACCCTGCCCAGCTCGCCGTTTTGGACCATCCTGCGGGCCTGCTGAATCAGGGGATAGTAACGGTAATTGAAATTTACGGCATGTACGAGGCCTTTGGATTTGGCCAGGGCCAGAAGCTCGGCGGATTCGGTGCTGTTCATGCCCAGCGGCTTTTCGCTGACACAATGTTTGCCGGCGTTGAGGATATCCCGATTGACCTGCAGATGCATGACATTGGGGGTGCAATTGTGGACGACCTCAATGGCAGGGTCTTGCAGCATGGCCTTGTAATCGCCATAGGCCTTTGGAATATGCAACTGGGCGGCCTTTTGGTCAGCCAGGGCCTGATTGGCTTCGGCCACGGCAGCGACTTCGACTGTACCGAGTCGCCGCAGGGCCTCAATGTGCGCAGGACCGATATAGCCTGTCCCGATAATTGCGGCTTTGATGGTTTTCATCAGCAGTATCTCCCGGCTCAGCAACCCATCAGATGCTTCATGATGAGCAGGTCCAGTTCCTCGTAATCCCGGTCTGCAATCAGGGCATTGACCTGGGCGTCATCGAAACTTCGAGACAACTCCAGCAGTTTCAGGAAGACGGTTCTGCTATTGCTCAGATGCTTGGCGGCGACGGCGTCTTTCTGGCTTCGCATGGCTTTGACATCGAGACCGACCCACTGGCCCTGCCGGCCGTAATCGTGCCTGTCAAGGATGCGGACCTGGTTAAACGCCCTGCGGAGGTCCACGGAACCGAATGATTTATCCTGGTCGAACTTCAGGCCGTTCTGGTCATTCAGGTGGACCGACCACAATTTCTTGTGGGCCAGGGCGTAACCCATCTCGTCGGAGGGATCCAGACCTGCCAGGATAGCATGGGCCGATTCGATGACACAGCCCACCCGGGAGGCGTCACAGGTCAGCAGACCCAGGCCAATCGCATGGCCGATGGTCGGCAGATAGGTATGGTCCATCGGCTCATTGGGCTTGGCTTCGATGGCGATTTTAATCTTAGGATTGTATTGCAGCATGGTGCTGATGGCCTCGGCAAGACGGTCCACGGCGACCTTGCTGTCTTTGGCTTCCCGGATGTAGGTACCCTCGCGGGCAAGCCACAGAACAATCAGGTTGGTCCCGAGTGCGTCAGCGATATCGATGGCCCGTTTGGACCTGTCGATGGCATATTGCCTGCACTTGGGATCGTTATTGGTATAGCCGCCGTCGATGGTCCGGGGGTCTTCCCAGAGTCTGGGGGCGACGAATTCTGCAACCAATCCTTCAGCTTCGAGACTTTTTTTGACGGATTTGGCTTCTTCGATGATTTGCTGAGGGGACAAGTCGTTCATTTTGGGAACTGCATCATCATCATGAAACTGAACGCCGTCAAAGCCCATCGTTTTATACAGTTTGAGCTTTTTGCCAAATTCCACGGTTTTTCTCACCATCGGTCCGAAAGGGTCTGCCCCTTCGTGGATATTCCAGGGGCCGAATGTAAACTTAAATACTCCCGCCATTGCGTGTCTCCTTAGCTCAGATAGTCCAGCGTTCTTGTTAATGATTCCTGATGGTCCAGCCTGGGGAAATATTCCAGGCCGAAGCAGCCTTCGTATCCCAGCTCATCAAGGGCTTTGATGATTCGGGGATAGTTGACTTCCGTTTCAAACAGTTCCGCCCTGCCGGGGACGCCGGCAGAATGAAAGTGGCCTATAATATCAATGTTCTTGTCGATGAATGCAAGAATATTTCCCTGCATAATCTGCATGTGATAGACATCGTAGAGCAGCTTGAGGTGAGGGCTTTTAAACTCGCGGATGAGTTTGACCGCTTCGTCGGTTGTATTGAAAAAGTACCCCGGGTGGTCCACGAGGGTATTGAGCGGTTCAATCAGCAGGGTCACGCCGGCCTTCTGGGCCATCTGAACGGCTTGTGCAAACGCCGTCCGGATGTGCTGATTCATCTGCTGGTCGGTGAGATTGTCCTGGGCCAGGCCGGACAGGATGATGCCCTTGGAACAGTGGATGCTTTTGGCGAAATCGAGCATTTTCTGAATCTGTCGGGCATAGCGATCATGCTCGGATTGATTGGTGACATTACCGCCAATCGAACCGTCCCAGGCACCAAAGGCAAAGTCGTTATAGGTAATCTTTTTTTCTGCGGCCACTTTTGTCATTTTAGCGGCATTTTTGGGCTGTAAAAAATCGATTGTTTTGCCGTTAAACGTGCCTTCGGGATGCCAGAATTCGACATGCCGGTAACCGATATCGGCAATTTTGGCGACTCTTTCTTCAAACGGCAAGCCGGTAAAAAAGCATTCCGCACATACACTGATACGAGCCATTGCAATCTCCGTTATTTTACAAATACCTTGGTTTCGGCCAGATAGACATTCAACACTTTATTGATCGCCGCTGCGATTTTGGCGCAGTCTTCATCGCCCAGATTATAATCGATATCAATCAGGATTGCACGTGCCAATAAGGACAGCGAATTGGGACACATGTCTTTGGTGTATTTGGGCAATTCAGCACGCGGGACACCGCTCCAGGGCAGCCGGTCCGCTGATACGGATTTATACTGCAGGATATGGTCCCAGTAATTATAGATGTGCCAATCCCGGATTTTGGAATCATAAATGCCGCCGGCCGGGACGCCTTCGGCCTGCAGGGCAGGCAGTACATTCCGGGCGGTCTCGGCATCCGGCATGAACATCGTCAGACAGATGCCCGTATCGCCCTGTTCATCGGGCAGGCGTCGGAAGGTCAGGCCCTCGAAGCGTTCGATGGCGTCTTTGATTTTTTTCTTGGCGGCATGATGTCTGGACACGATGGTTTTGGCCTTACGAATCTGAGCCAGNNAGCCAGGGCCACAGCACCCTCCAGTTCGCTCATGCGATAGTTTTCCCCGCAGAACAGGTCTTCGTTCTCCCGTTCCGGCCCGAAACGGTCGGGCCTCCAGCAGGCCGCACAGTCATGCCAGTTCAGGGCACGGGTGTAAAGGCGCTTGTCATCGGTGGTCAGAAATCCGCCTTCACCGGATACAATCACTTTGTAATAGTCAAAACTGAAACAGCCGATGGTGCCGATGCTGCCGAGCATTCGGCCTTTGAACGAACCGCCGCCGGCCTGAGCAGCGTCTTCGACGACCGGAATGCCATGCTTGTTGGCGATATCCATAATCGCATCCATCTGAGCCGCGGCACCTCGCATGTGAACCGGGACAATAGCCTTGGTCCGTTTGGTAATGGCTTTTTCAATCGCTTCAGGGGCCATACACAACGTGTCATCAATATCCACAATAATCGGAATGGCATTGGATGCGACAACGGTGGCCGAGGTGGCAAAGAAGGTATAGGCCGGAACGATGACTTCATCGCCCATGCCGATCCCCAGCGCCCGATATGCCGCGATCAGGGTGGAGGTACAGGAATTGGCCGCCATGCAATAGGTCGTGCCAATCAGGTCTTTCATCGCATGTTCCGCGGCGGCAACCTTGCTGGGGCGGGGATTGTAATAGCGGAACAAATGGGGGCCTTTGATTCCTTTGTCCTGCTCAATCAGCGTCCTGATTTTCGCCATCGTCTCGCCGGAGTACTGCCAGAGGTCCAGCACTTCCAGAAGCTCATCTTTGCCTATTTTTGTCGGAAACGGTCCCAGTTTATCTACCGCTTTGGGGCCGCCGTTGACTGCCAGTTTGTTCGTTTTCACACTTGCTCTCCTTTCAACTCAGATACGTACAAGCATCTTTTGGATTATGTTTTTGTCCATTCTTGAATTTGGCTATTTCACCCTGACCCGAATGGATTGCCATGGCTACGCAGGTCCATTATTAGAACTGCTATTATCGATTCATTAACGTTAATGTATTATATCCAACAAACTCCTTCAAGTAAAGTCTTTTCTTTAAATAGTCTCGTTTTTCTATTCAGGACCGTTTTATCTTGTCATTTATCGGGAATCGCTGTCTGCCGGAAGCAGTCGGCTTTCAGCGGCTGCAGTCGGATCGGTCTTTGATGAAACCGTCCAGTTCTGTCTTGAGGATATTGTCCTGCGGATAGCCCTGCCCCAGATGCTGGCGAAGACCTTCGGCATAGCGGACACCGCATTGAGCACCCCGCTGGGCGGCATAGGCTTTCATGGATTCGATGTATTGATCCATGCCGTGATGGGCCAGCAGCCAGTCCCGCTGACTCCTGTGGCATAAAAGCATCTTCTCTTTGGTCTGCATAACGGTACTGATATCCACATAGATCGACGGGATGATTTCTGTACCGAAGATATCCACCAGGCCTGTCGGGTCGGCATAATACAGATGGGGTACGGCTTTATAAGGTCCGACGCCGGGTGTAACGATATTCGGGATGCCGCAGCAAAAGCAGGCCGTTCGAACCAACTGTGATGTGATTTCATGGTCGGCAAAATAGTCCTGGGGGCTGGGGGCAAAAACAACCGCAGGTCTGACCCGTCTGAGCAGTTCAATGACTTTCATCAAGGTGGGCTTGTCGTACATGATAAAGGCATCCCTGCATTNNCTTCCAGCACGGCGGCGGCATCGGCCCCTTCTTTCCGGCGGATGGTGCTGATTTCATCCGGGGACAATGTTGCCGAGCCGCAGTCGCCAGCGGTCATTGAGGCGATTTGAATATCCCAGCCTGTTTTTTTGAGCAGCGCCATGGTTCCGGTACAAACGAATTCCGCATCGTCCGGATGCGAACACACGGATAAGGCTGTTTTAGATGACATCGAACTCTCCTTTTATAGTCTCATTGATGGCGTCAGCAGCATATTGATTATTGTTTGAATTTGGCCAGGGCTGCCGCGAAAAGCCCAGGTCTGACAGACGTCCGTGCATTGCAACTGGCCAGTTCCTGCTCCAACCGCCGGGGCGTGATATTCCATTTCACAGAAGCTGCCCCACTGTTCATTGTTGATTTTGCACACCTGGAAAGCAAAGCCTGTGCGCTGAGTATCATTGAAAGGCACATCGATATACAGGCCCGAGGGATTGACAAAGAAATTCCGCACGACCAGCGTTTGCCGCCCCTGGTCATCGAAAACATATCCGGCCCGGCCGGTAATTTCGGCGGCAGCAAGCGAAAACTTGCAGGAATTCTCATGTGACACATAATAGCGACACAGATTATCCGATACAGACAAATCACTATCTGAAATTTCGCCAAATACCACAAGAGGATTGGCTTTGCGATACGTGGGTACCAGCATCTGTCCTCCGCATGGCAACTGCATTAAATGCCACAGGCCGACAGGACCAGAGTTGTCTTTATCAGGATCCAAAATCTCAAGCGTTGTGCTTGTTGTATAGCCGGCATAGTCCACTCCCTGCAACGGCGACGGATTCTGAGCGGCAGTCAGGATTTTGGTTACTGCCGCATGAACGACCTGCTGACTTCTGGATAATTTTATAGAACATGTGTTGGAAAATGACAGGCTGGTTTCTGTTTGCGTGATGGAAAAATTGCCGGGGTCGAGCTGCGCCGGCTGGGCATATACCTTCATATCCGGGTATTGCGGAAAGAAGATATCGATTTCAGGGGCCAGCCAGGTTCGATCCCCGCCGCTGTTGTGCCATTGATTTTGAGCATAGAATTGCTCGGCACTCGCATGAGAGCTGAGGGCCGGATGAGTCCAAAAGACGTTCTGTTCACCGCCTGCAGAACCAAAGCCGATAATCCGTCCGCCATACGGCATAATTAACAGAACAGTGCCGTCAGGGAATCTCTGCTCCACGGTTTTCTTACCGCAGTGTTCCAGGATTTCTGCAAGATATTTGACTTGTTTTGCGTTCATCTTTTAATTGACATCATATAAAAAAGATACAAAGCAGCCGAAAAAATATCAATTCGGATCATTCAATTTATTCAATGTAAAACAATCATCCGGCAAAAATTTACCGTGTTTATCCTTTATTACAAGCGAAAATCCATCCCAAATGAACGTTGTCGGGTGAACCCGGTTGGCACTTTTCACGAGAAGTCGATTTGCTCCCGGAACAAGCTGTGTTCGGACTTCCTGCGTTCCAAACATTGAAAGACAGGGTAATTTGGCAATGGATATGCCATTCAGGAACAGTTCTATCGGATCATCATGCCCGACCACCAGCGTAACATCCTGTGCCTGCGAAGCTTGAATGGATGTCATTGCATACGATATCGTATCAATCG
>DLFY01000067.1:4359-4940 GCA_002482415.1 Phycisphaerales bacterium UBA7708 | reverse complement strand
GCGAGAGCATCGACCTGGAAGATATCAAGGAATTGGCGGAGTCCAATCCGGTCAAGAAGCTGCTCAATTACGTCCTTTTACAGGCGATTCGTGACAAGGCGTCGGATATACATTTTGAGCCGTTCGAAGATGAGTTCAAGATGCGGTATCGTATTGACGGTGTGCTGTATGAAATGGTGCCGCCGCCCAAGAGCATTGCGGTTGCCTTGTCCAGCCGTATTAAGGTTATGGCCAACCTGGATATCGCAGAACGTCGTCTGCCGCAGGACGGACGTATTCCGCTGGTAGTCGGCGGCAATCCGATTGACCTGCGTGTCAGCGTTTTGCCGACGATGTTTGGTGAAAGCGTCGTGCTTCGTGTTCTGGACCGAACCCAGGTGGATTTGCGGCTGGATATGCTGGGGTTGCGTCCGCGCGAACTGGAGATGGTCAACCAGCTTATCAATAAACCCAACGGCATTGTGATTGTGACAGGGCCAACCGGTTCCGGCAAAACAACGACGCTGTATTCCTGCCTGAAGGCACTCAATACCATTGACACGAAAATCATTACCACGGAAAACCCGGTGGAATATGATATC
>DLFY01000067.1:0-4341 GCA_002482415.1 Phycisphaerales bacterium UBA7708 | reverse complement strand
TGACTTTTGCCCGATGCCTGCGTTCGATTCTGCGTCAGGACCCGGATATCTGTATGGTCGGTGAAGTCCGCGACCTCGAAACGGCGGAAATCTCGATTCAGGCCTCTCTGACCGGTCACCTTGTGTTTACGACGCTGCACACCAATGACGCTCCCAGCACGATTGCCCGTCTTCTGGACCTTGGACTGGAGACCTTCCTGGTCACAGCGACCATGGAAGGCATCATTGCCCAGCGTCTGGTACGTAAAATATGCAATCACTGCAAGACCGAATATACCCCGTCGGAAGAACAGTTGATGGAACTGGAACTGACGCATGAAGACATCAAGGGCAAGAGGCTCTATTACGGCCGGGGCTGTGAAAACTGCAATAATACCGGATACAAGGGGCGTACGGGTATTTATGAAATCATGATATTTAATGATGAAATCCGTGACTTGATCATGAATCACGCCTCGACGTCGGTGCTGCGTGAGGCGGCCCGACGCGCCGGGATGAAAACACTGCGTGAAAACGGCCTGGCGCTGATTTATGACGGCATTACCACGATTGATGAAGTTGGCCGCGAAACCATCGCGGCAGAAGAATAACGGAGGTGTACGATGCCTACTTTTGAATATGTGGCGCTGGACGCCAAAGGCAATGAGGTGAAAGCGGAGATCGAGGCTCTGAGCAGTAAAGAGGCGATCAGTAAAATCCGCAACAAAGGGCTGTTCCCAACCAAGGTCAAGGCGCACGGGGCCGGCAAGAAAGTCTCCGTGAAAGCCGCCGCGGCCGCCCCGAAGCGCAAGGGGGCCAACAAGAAAGTCAAAATCAAAGTCGTGACCCAGTTTGCCCGGCAGCTTTCCACCCTGCAGGATGCGGGTCTGGCGATTCTGCGGTCTCTGCGTATTCTTGAAGAACAGCAGAAAAAAGGGCCGTTCAGACGGATTATCGGCTATGTCGCCGACGATATTGAAGGCGGCTCGACGCTGTCGGAAGCGCTGGGCAAGTATCCCCGCTGCTTCAACCGCCTGTTTGTGAACATGGTGGCGGCTGGTGAGGTCGGCGGTGTGCTGGATGTGATTCTGGCCCGTGTTGCCGACTTCATGGAAAAAGCTGAAAAGCTTAAATCCAAAATCAAGGGCGCCATGGTGTACCCGGCGGTGGTGATGACGGCGGCGATGTTTATCGTGCTGGGCCTGATGATTTTCATCGTGCCGACGTTCTCGGAAGTGCTTGCGGATATGTCCGACGGCAAGGCGGGTCTGCCGGCGCTGACTCAGGCCCTGCTGAATATCAGCAAATGGCTGCTGGGTCGAAAGGGCCTGAATGCGGCGATTGTGGCTGTCATGCCGTTCGTTATTTTCTCCGTGTTTAAATTTATTCGTCAGTTCAAGGCGGGGCGATTTGCCATAGACTGGATTAAACTTCGTCTGCCCGTCATGAAAAAGATTGTGTATAAAACCGCGGTGGCCCGCTGGTGCCGCACGCTGGCGACGCTGATTGGCGCCGGTGTTCCGATTCTGGAGGCGATCAATATTACCCGTGAAACCGCCGACAACGAGGTCTATTCCAAAATGCTCGGCAAGGTGCAGGCGGCGATTCGACAAGGCGATACCTTCGCCAATCCCCTGCGTCAGAGCAAGACGGTGGACTCCATCGTGGTCAACATGGTGGACGTGGGTGAAGAAACAGGTGACCTGGACAAGATGCTGATGAAGGTGGCCGACAACTTCGATGAAGAAGCGGACGTGCTGGTCGGTTCGATGATGAGCCTTCTGGAACCGATGATGATTCTGATGCTGGGCGGTATGGTCGGCACCATCGTGCTGGCCATGTTCCTGCCGATGGTCAAGATGATTCAGGTGCTGATGTAATGCGAATAAGGATATCGCCGGCTGGCCGGCGATGGGAATAAACCATAACGCTATACTTGCCATAATTGATTAGAAAGGAAAAACGATGAAAAGAACAGGTCAAAACAAAGGGTTTACCATTGTGGAAATGCTGACGGTGATGGGGATTATCGCCATCCTGATCGGCCTGCTGGTTCCGGCCCTTAATCAGGTCAAGGATTATTCCCGCCAGGTTCAGCAGAAATCGCAGTTCCACAGCATCGATGTCGCACTGGAAATGTTCAAGACGGATTTTGGGGCCTATCCCGAATCGTATGATAACCTGGGAGTCAGTACAACACCTCCCGTTTCACCTTTGGCCCAGGATATCAATAATTATGGTGGAGCTCAAAAACTGGCTGAGGCGATGGTCGGTATGGATTTGCTGGGTTTTCACCCGCGGTCGGGTTTCCGTTCAGATGGGATGAATTATTTCTCATACACCAATTCCTATCAATGGGTTTACAATACAACCAACGGTATTCAGAATGTCGGCCCTGACTCCGAAAAGAGCGGCGAAGAAAATATCAAGGCCCGCAAGAAATATATCGACATGGAAAATGCCAATGCTTTTCGTATGCAGGATGTGTATAATACAAACCTTTCTGCCAGTCAGGGAGGGGCCAGTGGTGTGTTTTTGGCAACGAATTATGTACTCTGTGATGTCTATTCCAAAAATCGTACCTCAGGCAAAAAGACCGGGATGCCGATTCTGTATTTCAAAGCTCGCATCAATTATACCCTTCAGGATTTTTCCATTGATGGGGTCTATACTGATGATATTTATAATTATGACGACAACCGTGCTCTGGTTTGTCTCGGGACTGCGGATGTTACCCCGGTTAAGCATGAGCTGGAAAATCTTACCGGCGGAGGTACCAATGCGTATGTAAACTTTGAACGGATGATTCTGAATCGCCAGGTTCAGCAGTCCACGATTACCGCCGCCAATCCCGATGGCATCTTTCGTCCTTATCGGGCGGATTCGTATATTCTGGTATCGGCGGGCAAAGATGAACTCTACGGCACTGCTGACGATATCTTCAACTTCGAAAAAGGCAGCCAGCAGTAGTCACGGAATACAAGCGATATTTGACCTGTCGGCGGCAGAAGGGGAGCTTGTGCTGACGGAATCAGAAAGTGACAGGTCAATGAGTCTTATAGGAAATAATGTCAACCGGGGGAACGACTGACGTTATTTCTCGCCGAGGGTCCGAACGCATCCGGACAAAAACAGATGCGGAGCAGCAGATAACAAGTCAAGACAGACAGCAGAAACAGGTCTGCCGGATTGATGCAGTAATGCGTAAAAACGCCTTTACATTGATAGAAGTTCTTGTCACGCTGGCAATTATTATGATCCTGGTGGGAGCATTGGCCGGAACGGGGCAGTATCTGCGCACCCGTTCCGGGATACAGTTGACCCAAAGCACGATCCAGGTTATTGATACCGCCCTGGACCAGTATCAGGAACAATACAGGGCGTTTCCATTCAAAAATCGCAACGTTGACAGTGATGCCGCAAAGGCCGATCCGTATAGTTTAGACCATTTTAAAACAGATCTGACGGCGGACATTACCAGTGGAACCTTGACTGATAATGATGCTTCCAGCGCCGCCTTGTATTACTTTCTGAATCGCTGCGGCGACAGCAAGGCGATTCTGGATACGCTGTCTGACCGAATGATAAGCACTCTGGATGCGACTGGCAAGCAGATCAAAATGGTCATTGGGGGGGTAACGTATACTGTGCCTCGCTTTATCGACGCATGGGGCATGAGTTTACAATATGAGTATCTGGATTATTACCCGTATCCGAAGATTATGTCGGCCGGGCCGGATAAGATTTTCGGGACTTCCGATGATCTGAGCAATCAATAATATACCCAATGGGTATGATTCTTCCGCGAGCAAAAGCAGTACGTGGTTGATGCGACTGTACTTAGCCGCGACGAATCGGAAAATTTTAAGTTCGATGAGACTAAACAGGCGGCCCTGCCGCCGAGGCGAGAAAACAAAACGAATAAAACAGGGAAGACCAGATGAAACGGATTCCAAAACAATTGAATGAAAAAGCGTTCACGCTGATTGAACTGCTGACGGTGGTTGCAATCATCTCCATGCTGGTGGGATTGATGGCTATTGGGATGCGCAAGGCCACGATCACCGCCAAAAACCTGCGGCAAAAGGCGGAACTGAAGGCGATGGATATCGGGCTGGAGTTATTCGCCAAGGATTTTGACGGCTATCCGTTTTCCAATCAAATCTTTAACGGCGGCCAGGTGGTATGCGGTGCCCAGCGGATGGCTGAAGCCCTGGTCGGACGGGATGGGTATGGTGTTGAGCCTCAGACGGGCTGGTATCCTCCCAACGACAAGAATTACAATCCGCTGGTTCCGGCCGATCTGTACGATGCTTCGGTGCAGGCCAGTCTCCGCCGCCGGAAAGGCCCGTATGTGGAATT
>DLFY01000066.1 GCA_002482415.1 Phycisphaerales bacterium UBA7708 | reverse complement strand
GCATACGCCGGCGTATGCGGTCTTTGGCGGGATAGTCGATTATTCATATCGCTTGGTGTATTATGGAAACACCGGGTGGTTTGCGGAAATCGAATTTACAGGTCTCAACCCATCTAAAAAGTACTCATTTGTTACCACCGCTATCCGCGGAGCCAATTATCCGGACCGATTAACTCTTTTTACCCTCTCCGGCCATACCAGTGCAGTCAATAACAGTTCGGATGGCATCTATCTGAAAAATGGCGATCAAACCGTTTTAAGGGCGGGCGGAAATCATTTGGATACAACGGGTTATGTCGTTCGATGGGACGATATTTTCATCGCGGACAAAGGGAACGGCACCGGCAGCTTCAAGGTCCGTGCCGAAGCCTATACTACCTATGGGTACCCATTTGGCGGCTTCATGCTGGAAGAAATGGATTCCGGACTGAACACAGCACCGCAAGTTAAATTAGATTCAGGCTTTACGATTCACTGGCCGCAGCAATATCTGGCCTTGTCTGCCCAGGTAACGGATGATGGAATTGGTGAGCCTGAGGGCTTTCTGTCCACACAATGGTCACAGGTTTCCGGTCCGGAGCCTGTCGAATTCACCAGTCCTGAACAAGCCTCGACGCAGATTGTCTTTCCGGCTCCGGGACAATATGAATTGCAAATCAAAGCCAATGATGGTCTGTTGGAAACGACCGCTGCGACAACCATTACCGTTCTTGAGCCGGTTTGTCCGGTAGGGGACATTGACGGTGATTGTCGGGTCAGTTTGTCTGATTTTATGTGGTTATCGGACTTCTGGCTGTCAGAAACGCCTGAACAGGCGGATTTGGATGGAAATGAGCAAGCTAATCTTTTGGACCTGAGTTTAGTTTGCCAAAGCTGGCTGGAAGACTGGACCGGGTCGGTGACGGTAACGCTTTTGCCTTCAGAGGCTGCTGCGGGCGGGGCGAACTGGCGACTGGATCAGGGAGAATGGAATCCATCCGGGTATCTTTTGTCTTCTGTGCCGGAGGGGACACATCAGATTGAGTATTCCGTGGTTGCCGGATGGGTCAGCCCCGGGTCGCAATCGGTAGAGGTTATACGGGGTCAAAATACGTCGATTTCGGCGACATACACCGAAATTCCTCCGGAATCCGTGGTTATCAACGAATTCATGGCGGTCAATTCCAATATCAGTAATTTGAAACCTGTACCCTCGGTTAATATCTATACCAGTGTTGGGGGTGAAGTCTCCTATGATGACTGGATTGAGCTTTACAATCAAACCGATACAGCGGTGGACTTGGCAGGCTGGTATCTGACCGATGATCCGGCCAACCTGACCCGGTGGCAGTTCCCCGCAGGCACGACCATTGCGGGCAAGGGATATATGATTATTTTTGCATCCAAGAAAGATCCGCTTAAATATGGCTATCCGTTTATCGATGATTTGGGCAAACTGCACACCAATTTTGAGTTGGCCTCCAGAGGTTATTTAGCTCTTATTGGACCTGACGGACAAAAGGTGGAATATGAATATCGGGATTATCCCAAACAGAGAGGATTTGTCACCTATGGTCTTACCTCCGACGGACGGATTGGCTATTTGACCGGTGCCACCCCCAACGGTGCCAATACCGACATCTATCAAGGCGAGGTCAGCGATACGAAGTTCAGTGTTGGCCGGGGTTTTTATGAGCAGCCCCAGACGGTGTACCTGAGCTGTTCAACGCCGTCGGCAGTCATTCGTTATACCACGAATAATTCTATCCCGACCGAGAGCAATGGCTTGATCTATGACCCGGCTAATCCGATTGTCATCAGTACGACCACCTGTCTTCGTGCGGCCGCTTTCATGCCCGGCTGGCTGCCGTCCAATGTGGATACCCAAACCTATCTTTTCCTTAACGATGTCATTCGGCAGGCGACCAACCTGAGCACAGGGGCCCAGATTGTTCCCGCCGGTTATCCGACAAGCTGGACCAGCAATTACAACGGTGCGACCGTGACCGGGGATTATCAGATGGACCCGGATGTGGTCAATTCGGCGGCCTATTCCGCCACGATCAAAGACGATTTAAAATCGATTCCCACGGTTTCGGTGGTCGTACCGGTGGAGCAGCTTTTCGGAACCTACGGGATTTATGTTGACCAGTCTCAGGACGGCTCAGAGCGTGCCGGCTCAATGGAATTCATTGATCCGGATGGCGTTGAGGCGTTCCATATCGGCTGCGGTGTCCGGATGCAGGGGGGCGTGGGCAATGTCACCGGAGATGCCGGCGGGACCACGCTGAATCGATGGAAATGCTATAAATTATCTTTCCGCCTGGTATTTCGCGGTGTTTATGGCGGTCAATTGGATTACCCGTTATTCGGGCCTGGCGCCGCGGATAGTTATGACACCTTTGTTCTGGATTCCCGTCCGCAAAACAGTTGGGTGCATTCGGATTCTGTCCAGCGGACCAGCGCCGAATATGTGCGTGACCAGGTTTCATCCGATACCCAGCTTGCCCTTGGCGGCTATGCCTGTCATGGGCGGCCGGTGCATCTGTATCTCAATGGTCTGTACTGGGGCTTGTACTGGCTGCACGAACGTCCGGATGATTCTTTTGCCGCATCCTATCTGGGCGGGGATAAAGAAGATTATGATATTTTAAAGCATGATTACAACAATATCGTCAGCGGCAGCAATACGGATTATATAGCCATGTTCAACCTGTCGGCAACTTCACCGAATACGGTTACGGCATTTGAGAATCTCAAGGGAAAACTGGACGTGGCGGACTTTATCGATTATCTATTAGCCAATTACTACCTGGGTAACGGAGACTGGGATAGCAAAAACTGGTATGCCTCACATAATCGCTTTGACCCTGCGGGCCGCTGGCGCTGGCACATGTGGGACGCCGAGCATGTGATGAATGATGGCACGTCACTGGCCCCAGTTGATGTGACCACGAAAAATACATCGATGGCTCCGACCGGACTGCATCAGAAGTGGATTGCAAACAATCCTGAATATCGAATGCTGTTCGGCGACCGCGTGCACAAGCATTTCTTCCATAATGGAGCTCTGATTGCATCCAACTTTGCTGCATTATTTACGAACCTGACGAATCAGATCGACCGGGCAATCGTGGGTGAATCCGCCCGCTGGGGCGATAATCGTCGTGCCGCAACACCTTATACAAGAAATAATGAATGGCTTACCGAAGTCAATCGCCTGCTGAATAATTTTATCCCAACCCGACGTGATGTTGTGCTGGCACAGCTTGCGGGAAAAAGCCCGGCCTGGTATCCGACGGTCACGGCACCGGAGTTTCGCATCAACTACGTCAATCAGTATGGCGGTGATATTTCTGTGCCGTCGGGCCTGTCTTTGTCGGTTCCCTCCGACGAAGTCTGGTACACGCTGGACGGATCCGATCCGCGTCAGGCCGGCGGAGCGGTCAGCTCTTCGGCAATACGCTACCTGGGACAAGCCATCACGCTGGACAAATCCGTGCAGGCCAAAGCCCGCGCCCGGACCTCGGGCGGAGCATGGAGTGCCCTGGCCGATGCGGTCTTTGCGGCCGGTCCGCTGCGGGAGAATCTGCGTATTACGGAGATCATGTATCATCCGACCGATGCCAATCTCGAATACATCGAATTGAAAAACATCGGGTCTGCGTCATTGAATCTTAACCTGGTGCGGTTTACCAGGGGCATGACTCATACTTTCGGTGATGTAGCACTTGATGCGGGCGGTCTTGTACTGCTGGTCAGGAATAAAGCTGTATTTGAATCGTCTTATACGCAGATTCCCGCCGGCGTTCCCGTTATTCAGTGGCAGGAAGGTTCACTGGATAATGCCGGTGAGACCCTTGAGCTTCAGGACGCTCTTGGCCGCACCATCTTGTCGTTTGCCTATAAAGATTCCTGGTATCCGCTGACCGACGGCGATGGTTTCTCGCTGACCATCCTTGATCCTGCCAATCCTGATGTGACGCTGTGGGGACAAAAAGCCGGCTGGCGTCCCAGCGTGTTTGCCGGAGGTTCTCCCGGAACCGACGAAGTCGGCCTGGCTCCCGGAAGCATCGTGATTAACGAACTGCTGGCCCATTCCGACAATGAAAACCCGGACTGGATAGAATTCTTTAATGCCACCAATCAGGATATTTCCATCGGCGGCTGGTACCTGACCGACGATGCGGCGAATCCGACCAAATACCGCATTCCGGACAATACCTATATTCGAGCGAATGATTATTTGGTGTTGTACGAAAATACGGATTTTGGTTCCGCGTTTGCCCTCAGCGAAAACGGCGAGACCGTGGTTCTGTCGGCGACGCTGGACGGACAGATGACCGGCTTCCAGGCTGTTCAGGATTTTGATGCATCCGAACGCAATGTGTCCTTTGGCCGGTATATCAAGAGTACCGGCGGGATGGATTTTGTGGCGATGGCTTTGCAGACCCCGGGCGACGATAATTCCCCGCCCAAGATCGGGCCGCTGGTCATCACGGAAATTCAGTACAATCCTNNNNCGACAATACGGGTGATGAATACATTGAGCTGCGGAATATCTCCGGCTCAGCGGTGATGCTGCAGGATGCGGTCAAAACCGAGATAGCTGTCGGAGTGTATCAGACCGATGTAGTGCCGTGGCGGTTTACCGACGGGATTGATTATACCTTCCCGATGGATACAACGATTCCGGCCGGCGGGGTGGTGATACTGGCCAGGAATCCCGCTGCATTTGGGGCGTACTATGGCGGACAGGTGCCCGCGGGTATGGTTGTGTTTGGCCCGTTTGCCAATGATACCAGTCTGAGTAACGGCGGCGAAAAAGTGCGTCTGTGCCGGGCGGGGGATCAGTCTTATGGAAAGCCTCGCAATTACATTCGGATTGATCAGGTCAATTATGACGACGAGTCCCCCTGGCCGGTCAGCGCGGATGGCCAGGGCCAGAGTCTGACGCGGACTAATCCGGCTGCTTACGGCAATGATGTGGGCAACTGGACTGCCGCGGCACCTTCTCCGGGACAGTGATGCCGCTGGTGCGTGCAAAAAAAGAGTGTTCAGGCCGGGGTCTGTGTGGTATAGTCCGCGGCTATGAAGAATTGGATTTATCATCTGGGTCTGGCGGCCATTGCGGTATTGTGCCTGCTGAGCATTTTTGGTGCGTTTCTCGGGGCCGAAAATGCCCGGGCGTTTTTTAATTCCGTCCCGCTGGCGGCCTGGTGGATTGGTTTTACAATCCTGCTGGTGATGTCGATAGCTGCTTTTCGCGCACTGCATAATCGGTCGATGCTGTTTTTGATGCACGCCGGCTGTGTGCTGATTTTGCTGGGGGGCTTATGGGGTTCACGTGCAGGCCAGAAGATGACGGCCTCCATTCTGGGCAAACCCTGGATTGAATCCAGCTATCTGAAACTGTACCCCGGACGGCAATCGTCAACGGCTTACCGGGCAACCGATGGGCAACCTCTGGATTTGGGCTTTTCGGTTGCCTTGAATGATTTCCAGATACACTATTATGACAATCCTGCGACAGTTCTTTTGATTCAATCCGACCTTGGGCAATGGGAAATCCCGTCCGGAAAAGGAGCGGAATATCTGTTGTCTGCACGGGCCGGTAAAGTCCGGGTGCTGGAGACGTTCTCAAATCTTAAGATTCGCATGGAAAACGGAAAGCCCGTCGCTTCCGAAGGTCCGGCTGTTGAATCCAATCCCGCCTGGCTGCTGGAGTTTGTCAGTCCGGATGGCAGGGCAACCCAGCAGTTTGTGTTTGAAAAATTCGCAGGCCATGCCATGCCCGGCTATCCATTTCTGGTGACGCCTCAGAAGCGGGGGATGATTCGTGATTATATCAGCGATGTGCAGGTCTTTCGTGATGGACATCCGGTCGCGGCTAAACAGATCGAAGTCAATTATCCGCTGCATTATGCGGGTTTTCATATTTATCAGGATTCGTATGGCCAGGATGAGATGGGGCAGTATTCGGTTCTGCAGGTTGTTCCTGACCAGGGAGTGAGACTGGTCTTTGGCGGATATGTGCTGCTGACGATCGGGCTTGTAGTCCATTTTGCACGCAAGGTCAATACGCATCGGAGGCATGGCGGATGCAGTTGAAATATTCCAATGAAGGCATCTTGATTTATGCGATGATGGCGGTGGTTGCGGTCGGCCTGATGCTGCGTGTGATGCGTAAAAAGCAGGCCTCGGTTTTTGCGGCGTGTCTTGCCTGCCTGGTTGGTCTGAGTGCGTGGGGTCTGCGATGGATTACCGTTGAACATATCCCGATGCAGAATATGTTCGAGGTGTTTTTAACGCTTGGCGTGTTTTTGCTGCCGGTGGGGCTGGCGGCCCGCCGTTTCACAGGGATTGACCATCCCTCCGACGGACTTGGGGATTTTATCCTGACGCTGATACTTCTGTTTCCGGCGGGTTTTGTCTTTTCCGATGCACCGCAGAAACTGCCGCCCGCCCTGCAAAGCCCGCTGTTCGGTCCGCATGTGGCGGTGTATATGCTGTCGTATGTGCTGTTGGCTAAAGCGGCATTGCAGGCCGGGCTGGGGTTATATTATCACAACCGCAGCGCCAAACCATCCAGCGGGCAATTGTCCTGCGAAGACCATGAGCTGTCGGCGTATCTGCTGGTTTGCCTGGGTTTTCCGCTGCTGAGCATGGGCTTGTTTCTGGGCAGTGTCTGGGGCAAGCTGGCCTGGGGGGACTGGTGGGGCTGGGACCCCAAGGAGCTCTGGTCGCTGGCCTGCTGGCTGATGTATCTGTTTTATTTCCACTGGCGATACCTGTTCAGGCAGAAGATGCCGCGGGCCAATTGCGTTTGTGTTATCCTCGGGCTGGTTTTTATCATCATCACGCTGCTGTGGGTGAACCTGTCAAATCTCTTTAAAGGCATGCATAATTACGCCTCCTGACCGCGCGAGGCGGGCGGGATTGACCTGCAAGGCGATATTTGATACAATAGGGCGGATGTACTTTCGTTGAAACTCAAATCGGGGAAATTTGCCCGACAAGAAGGGAGAGCTTATGCTGAGTGATTTTTTGCGAACCGTCAAGGCCTGCATCGTGTTTTTCGGGGTGCTGCTGAGCCTGTTTGCGATTTTCGAGCTGCTGCGGATGTTTCAAACCCTGTATTCCATTCATCCGGCGGCCGGCTATGTCTTTCTGGTGGTGCTGGCGGGCGGATTCGTCTGGCTTTTTGTCTGGTTTTTTCGAGTTCTTGGCGGCAGCCCGCGGGCTTTGACTCCGCCTGCGACGGTGGATATCGAGCAGGCCGATCTCAGGCAGCTTCGCCGCTGGGCCCGATATCAGCTTCGTTTCCTGCAGCGGCTGACGCAAAATCCATTTTTGGATGAGAAGATGCGTGGGCAAA
>DLFY01000299.1:14929-20874 GCA_002482415.1 Phycisphaerales bacterium UBA7708 | reverse complement strand
GTGTTTATGGTGGACATTGTCGGGATGAGGGGTATAATGGTCCGCAGCAGCCGGGAGGAAAGGTCGAAACGGGATTAGAGGTGAATCAAATGAAGAAATTCAACCGCTCAATCACAAAAAATCTCACACGGCGTGATTTTCTGCGGGCAGGTGTTGGTGCTGCATTAATACAGTTACCTGCAATTGCCGCAAAGAAAAAAGCTGACCTTCCTAATATTCTCTGGCTGTCGGCTGAGGATTTCAGCCCGCATCTGGGGTGCTATGGCGATCCCAATGCCAAAACGCCTGTGATTGACCAATTTGCCAAAGAAGGTGTTCGCTTCACTCACGCCTTTACCGTCCACGGTGTCTGTGCACCAGTGCGGTCGAGTATTATTACCGGCATATATCCTGCCAGTCTTGGCTCCTGTGCCATGCGATGTGCTGCTGATCTTCCCAAAGAATCACTTGTCTGCTTTCCTGAAGCCCTTCGCCAGGCCGGCTACTATTGCACTAACAATAGCAAGGAAGATTATAATTTCCAGACGCCCCAGACCACCTGGGACGAATCCAGCAAAAAAGCACACTATAAAAATCGCCCCAACGGAAAACCTTTTTTTGCAGTTTTTAACTTTACCGAAACGCACGAATCCAAGCTGTGGAACAGCGCCGATTTTGAGAACACACATCCTGAAGGAATTTCTGCAAGTGAATACCAATCGCCCGGGGCGATGGTCATTCCGCCCGTTTATCCGGATTCGCTGGTCGTCCGTCGCGATCTGGCCCGGTTATATGAACGCATTACCGAGTTTGACCATTTTGTCCGCGACAAACTGGCCGAACTGAAAGCAGCGGGGCTGGAAGACAGCACAATTGTCTTTATCTGGTCTGACCATGGGGATGGCCTGCCGCGTTTCAAACGATGGCTCTATGATACCGGAACCCATGTGCCGCTGCTGGTGCGGATTCCAGCACGTTTTCGACTCAATGGACAGGGTGCCCCCGGCACGATCGACGACCGTATGATCAATTTATTCCAACTGGGGCCAACAGTCCTGAATCTGGCCGGGATTGAACCGCTGCCGCGAATGCAGGCTGGCGCTTTTCTGGGGTCAAACCTGCCCAAGCCGGTGGATTATATCTTTGGCGCCCGTGATCGGATTGATGAATATTTTGATCTTGTGCGGTCGGTGCGAGATCGCCGTTATCGCTTTATTCGCAATCTGAATCCCTGGGTTCCGTACTTTCCCAGGCACGAATACGGCGATCGGTGCAACACGCTGCAGGAGATGCGACACCTCCACGCCGAGGGCAAACTTACGCCTGCTTTGTCCCAATGGATGGCCGGTCGCCGACCTGCTGAAGAACTCTATGACCTGGATGTCGATCCGTATGAAATCTGTAATCTGGCCGATGATATAGCCTATACTGCCATCAAAGAAAGCCTGAATCGCATCTTGATCGATTGGATGATCGAGACACGCGACACGGGTCTGGTACCGGAACCCATGCTGCGAATCCGTTCTAAAGAAGCCGGCAGCGCGTATGCCATCCTTCGTGGTCCGGATGGACAGAGCCGCTCCCAACGCCTGGTGAGACTGGCAATTTTGGCGTCCAATCCAAAACCATCTGAGAAAAGGACGTTTTTGGAAAACCTTGGTGATGCCGATTCGGCGGTACGTTATTGGGCTGTTATCGGTCTCGGACAGCTCAAAAACACTGATGCCGAAATCCTGAAAAGCCTTCAAAAAGCAGCAAAGGATTCCGATCACTGTGTGCAGATCGCCGCTGCACGTTCTCTGTATTGGATAGGCCGACAAGATGAGGCGGTGACCACTCTGAGCCATATCCTGACGACCGAAAAAGATGACAATGTGCTGCACTTTGCTTTGAATGTTCTTGACTTTTTGGGATCTGATGCAGTCGCTGCAGCCAAAGAGTCAATTCGTGATTTGGCAAACTCGGATAAAAACAAAGGCTATATCGAACGGATTGTCTCGCGTCTGTTAAAACCGATTTCATAAACTTCGATCCGAGACCTGCAATCATTAAAACGCCGTTTGACTGACTTTTCAAACCGAGTATTGATGATGCGAGCGTGAAGAAAACCGATTCGGTTAGACATATCTAAAGAGCTGCGGGGCTGACCTGCGGCTCTTTTTTATTGTTTCTGTGTTTAGCATTCAGAGAGGGGGGAGTGTCTGTGTTTATGGTGGACATTGTCGGATTGAGGGGTATAATAGTCAGCAGCCGAGAGGAAAGAGTATGAAGGAATGAAGAGAAGCTTATTCGATGGAGCCTATTATCACGGGTCAAAAAAGAAAGGACCGCGGCATGGCATTGGAGCGAGATATTCAACAAATCACATCCAAGTGGAGGTTCATGATTATTGGTTTTGTGTGCGGTGTACTGGTATGTGTTCTGACAGCAGTAGTGATTGCCTGCATGTGGGGGCCGCAAGGGGAAAGTATTGAGGTGGATATGTATTCAGGGAGCCTCATCATACACAAACATTATCTGTGGAAACGGTCCCGTGTTCCCGGTCCCATGCAGCCTTACAGCCAATGGGCCATTGACCATCAGGATCCCGTCAAAAGCTGGTTTATTCCGGCGTCCAGCACAGGACGGTCGGAATGGTTTGGACAGATGCTGTCGGTTGATTTAACGACGCGATCCCATGTTTTTGAACTTTACTCTTTAGCCATGTCGGAAGAGGAAAAAGTCAGGTTGCTGATGCAATATCATCAGGATCTGGATGCATTAAAAATGAAATTACAGGAGCAAAAAGAAATAGCTGCCATGGAAGCATTTTATATCAAGTGGGACCAGAAAATAGATGCATTAAAATTGAAACCTTAGAGTCAAACAAGAGGACGTAGAGATAGCAGTCTATGATGAGAAAGGAAATCGTTCGGGTTATATTTCACCGGACTCTTTTCTTTATCGACGATCGCGAGGCTTGGCAAATTGAGTAAGATTGGCATATATGGCAAGGTTAAGGTATATTTTATGGATGCAAAGAAAACGCTGCGGGTGATTCGAGTTTGTCTGGTATTGTTTTTTCTGGGGATTCTATTTGGGTTGCATACGGTGGTGTTTGTAGAGGTGGAGACGGCCCTGTTTGCAAAATTTCTCGGCCGGGGGACGTGGATGGCCCAGACTCTGCCGGTGGTTTCGACCTGGATTGATACCCTGTATGTCAGCATCACGGAGTCCTATCGGGCGTATCCGGTGATGGCTTACTGCATGGACTGGCTGTCGTATGCCTGTATTGTGTTTGCCCTGTTTATTGTGGGGGCGATTCGGGATCCTGTCCGGAATGTGTGGATTATTCAGGTGTATCTGGCGGCCTGCGTGCTGGCGTCGCTATTGCCGTGGGTCGTGGGGCCGATGCGGGGGGTTCCTGTGTTCTGGCGTGTGCTTGACGGCAGCTTCGGCGTGATGGGATTTATGATTTTATTCGTGGCCTATCGGCTGACGCGACGGCTTGAGCGAGAGGCTAAAGTCTATTAGTGGTATATATAGACAGATAAATGCTTGATATTTATGAGCTCCGCATTGGTATTAAGGAGCAGGATATAGCCGGTGTTTTATTGATTAGCAGATTTGTATAAGCGATTTGGAGCGGAAAAAGCGGGTATTTCAAGCGGCGACGACCTGATTCAGGCCAAGTGATATCTATATACAGGTGTAAATTTGCGAGATGCAGGCTATCCGCAAGTCTTTGCGGCGGCTTGGGCGGGAATATCTTGCTTGACTTTGGCAGGCCGGACTGGGAAAATGATACTTTCGTACCTAATGCGTCAATAACTCAATAAAGATTTTTAGAAAGGACACAAACGTATGAAGTTTTTGGTGGCGTTACTGCTGAGTGCGGTGCTGGCGATGGGGGGATCCGTGATCGCAGCGGAAAAGAAGACCGAAAAGCCTGCCGACCCCGCGGCCAAGACTGATGCGAAAGCCGAAACCAAAAAGGACGAAGCCGCCCCGGCCAAAGCCGCGGTCGATCCTGAAAAGACTATTGTGACGGTCAACGGCAAGGAAATTAAAGAAAAGGCGATTGCCCCGGAAATCAACGCCCGCCTCGAGGCCCAGGTGCAGAAGATGGCGGCGATGGGCTGGCCGATGAATGAAGAGACCCGCGAGATGATGCGCGATCAGATGCGTGACAGCGTGGTGGACATGCTGATCGAAAAGCAGCTTATCAATGAGACACTCAAGGCAAAGAAGATTGAGGTTAAGGATGCCGACGTCGATGCCCGCTTTGATGAGATGGTTCAGGAATTCATCAAAGAGTCCGGCAAGAAAGCCGAAGACGTGGATGCTGAACTGGCCAAGATGGGCGTGAGCCGAGCCAATATCAAAGAGCAGATTCGCCTGCAGACAGGCATCGAGAAGCTCTTTGAAGCGGATCCGTCCTACAAGGCGGTCAGCGACGAAGATGCCAAGAAATTCTATGATGAAAGCCCTCAGAATTTCCAGCATCCTGAACAGGTTCAGGCCAGCCATATTCTGATTAAGGTGGACCAGAACGCCGACGAAGCGACCAAAAAAGCAGCCAAAGCCAAATGCGAAGACCTGCTCAAGAAGGTCAAGGCCGGCGGCGATTTTGCAGCTCTGGCCAAAGAGAATTCCGACTGTCCGAGCAAAGACAAAGGCGGCGACCTGGGCATGTTTGAAAAAGGCAAGATGGTACCGCAGTTTGAACAGGCGGCGTTTGCCATGAAGGTCGGCGATGTCAGCGATATCGTAGAGACCCAGTTCGGCTATCATATCATCAAACTGACCAACAAGCAGGAAGCCAAGACCGACAGCTTTGCCGATGTCAAGCCCAAGATTGTCCAGTATCTCAAAGGCAAGCAGATGGGACAATTTTTTGAAACGCTGCGTCAGGAGTTGAAAGACAAGGCCAAGGTGGAATGGTCGGCCGATGAAAAAGCCCGCCGNNAGAACGGCAGCAGCAGATGCAGATTCCTCAGATGCCGGCTCAGCCCGAAAATTAATCCAGAGTTGGTGAGAAATTTAAGCCGTCGGGGCAGGATTGCCCCGGCGGCTTTTTTATTGCGCCGGAAGCCGGGCGGACGGGATTGGCGATAAATATAGTCCTATAAAAATTTGCGAATCCTCGTTTTCAGGCTAAAAATGGGGATGAAAAAGTCAATATACGTAGTTTCCACAATAGACAGAGGATGGGGTATTTTTGTATAATAAAAAACTGAGCTTCGGAGCGCCAAGGTGATGAAAAGCGCTGGATGGGAGAAAGCGTCTTTCGTTGTTTTCATGCCGAAAAGTAGCTCAAAACAGTCTTGAATGTGGAAGTGTGGATTTTGGCTTTGCAGAACAATTATTCTGCGGCCAGGGTCTATATGGCAGGGACTATCGCTGCAGATAAAAACTGTCGCCATTGGGGTGACAGAGGAAAGAGGGTAATTTTTTTAGAAAGGGAGAATCATGAAAAAGTGTGCACTTCTTGTTTTGCTTGCGGTACTCGTTGTGCCGGCGATGGCGGCGCCGGAATTGTATGTGGATTCTGCACCGAATGTGTATGGCTCCCCCAATTATGCCGCATGGTGGACTAATACCAAAGCCGATGTGGCTGCAGGGACGTTTCAAAATCTAAGAAATGGAACCTATCCAGGATCGTCTTGTATCAGCCCTTACGATGAGATAGTGTATAGCACCGGTGATTTGGGCAAAAGAGTGCATTTCATCTATTGGATTGAAAATACCAATAAAGCGGCATTAGACGGATTATTCCAGGTTCGCTGGGTAACCGATTGGGACGGCATCGGCTACACCTATGACTGGGGAGCTTCTAATCTGGTCGAGGCTACGGCCGACAATGGCTGGAGTCAGCCGGGAAGCTGGCAGGATTATGAAGGCGGCGTGATCGGCTCGTTTGGTCAGGCATGGTGGGCGACAGATAATGATGCTTTGCCCAATAGCACAGATGGTAATGCTTATAA
>DLFY01000299.1:1375-14912 GCA_002482415.1 Phycisphaerales bacterium UBA7708 | reverse complement strand
ACCTATTTGACGGGTCAAATACGGTATCGAGAATCCCTGACCAGCCCATGGCAATATGATGAAATTGAACTCTGTATCAAGCCCATTCCCGCACCTGGTGCGATTTTGCTGGGGATGATGGGCACGGGTCTGGTTGGCTGGCTGCGTCGCCGTCGGAGTCTGTAATAGCAGCGGTCAAAGTTATCAGCTTTTAAATGTGATTTGAAGCCGTCGGGGCAGGATTGTCCCGACGGCTTTTTGATTGCTCCAGGAGCCGGGCGGACGTGATTGACGATAAATATAGTCCTATAAAAATTTGCAAATTCTTGTTTTTCAAACCAAAAGAGGGGGGAATTTGGCTGGTTTATTTTAAAATATTGTTTGTATAGCAGAGGGAGATTTTATATAATTCGGGGGCATTTTTAAATCGGTTGTACTGAAACCCAGTACATTTGTGCCGGACGGCAGCATCGGATCGAGTTGTGTATCACTATCACAGCCTGATGAAATTTTTAAGGGTTGCGCGCGGAAGTTGGTTTTTTAAAGTTCATAGTTCGTAGTTTGTAGTTCTGAATTCGGAGATTGCGGGACGGGATTTGGAGTTGACGGGGTTGCAGAGCGAACGAAAAATTTATTTAAACACAGAGAACACAGGGGACACAGAGGCGGTTTTGACGTCGGCGGGGCCGACTGTCAGAAAAGTCTCCTGTGAGCTTGCTCGAAATACATTTCTGCGCATCTCCCAGAAGACTTTTCTTTGCAAGCTCTGCTTGCCCAAAACCGCAGGAAATATAATAAGGTCGAATAGGACTTGCAACAGTTGGGTTTACGGACAAATCACTCATGGCCGTACTCGAAATGCATTTCTGTGTTCGTTCCCGAATGATTTAACCGTGGCTTATAAATCGATCCAAAAGAAAAACAAATATATCTGAAATAGGAGGAATAATGGTTAATATAGACAACAAAAATATATTAGACAATTTGCATGAAGATGTCAAAAATGGCAAGATCGTACTATTTCTTGGGGCTGGTGCATCTTGTGCAGCAGGTGCACCATCTGGACCAAAGTTAGCTCAGATGCTTAAAGAATATTTTAAAATATCTACCCATGAAAACGATTTTATAGAAGTATGTCAAAGAATTCTCGATAATCCCAGTAATAACCGGACTATGCTAGAGGATTATATTAAAAGTCAATTGCGTACATTGCAACCATCGGAAGCTCATCGAATCTTAACGAAATATAACTGGGCTGCTTTGTTCACAACAAACTATGATGATTTAATTGAGCATACATACAGAACTATTGTTAATCCCGTCAAAAATGTAAAAGTTATTACTGCTGATAATTTTAGACTTTTACCAAATAACTATGACACTATTTACCTTTTTAAAATAATGGGATGCATTAATGCTTATCTTCCAGAAGAGCCACAAAATACAGAAGGACAAATGGTGCTTTCAAGACTTGATTATAATAAAGCGATTCGTCGTAGATCAAGCTATTTCAAGCATCTCGCCGATTATCTCAGAAATGGCCGCGTGATTTTTATTGGATACAGTTTTGATGACAAACTTGTTTTTGATGTTATTGATGAATTAAGAGATACTATAGGATTTGATCGGTTTCCACAAAGTTATGCCCTTTATAACAAACTCGAAATGGATGAAGAATTGGCATATAAGTTTAGTTCTCGAAAAATAAAGCCTATCGAATGTGGATTCGAGGAATTTTTTTATGATTTAGATAGTCGCCCGTCTCAAATATGCATACAAAGTCAAATAAGTTCAAATCACTTGAAAATTGATAATGTCACCATAGCAATTGACGAAAAAGACATAAAGAATATCATGGAATTTGTTGAGGTCCTAACTGAAGAAAAGATATCCGAAGAGGCTGGAAGCAAGGATGATTTTTTTCGAGGCATAAATCAAAGCTGGGGTGCATTTAGGGAGAAATGGGATTTTATTCGCGAATTGTATCGCAATTCAAATGGAACTGGGCTTTGTGATCGTATTATATCTGATTTACAGAACGATAAAGAAGCTAGTAAAATCTATCTGATTACTGGAATGCCGGGAGTCGGCAAAACATTTGTTCTTAGAAGATTGGCTTATGATATTTATAAAGAAAATGGAATTCCTGTATTCTTCATTAAACCCCCCCTGTCAGATTTTGATTACAAAACACTTGCCACTTTTATAGAAAATATTAATGTAAAAATTGCATCAATAGGCAAAAACAAGAGTCAAGAGATCAAATGTGTAATATGTGTCGATGATATTGCATCATGTATTCAAATTATATCAAACCTCAAGNNGCTTGTCTTCAAGGGGACGACATTTTGTAGTTATTGGGGCAGAAAGAAAAAATGAATGGAGACGACAAGCATTAAAAATCCGAGATGAAAATGTTTATGAGTTCAACGAAACCTTGAGCCATTCTGAAAAACAGACAATAATTGAACATCTACATCGGCTTGGTTATATAAAAAATATAGGCACATATTGGGAAGAGATAATAAAGAAGAATTATAACAGTTCTTTTTTTGCAACGATCTACAGCCTAGTAGATCCAGCTCAAAAACCATTAACAGAAATAATACAAGATCAGTACCATAGATTGTCAAAGAAATCCCAAAAAGTATTCCGGTATATTTGTTGCTTTCATCAATACAATATGGCGATTAATATGGAGCTTCTATTTCGTGCATTAGAGTGCACATATAAGGAATTTTACAATGATATACTGAACAGGGATGCGGCAAAAATAATATTTGAAGAAAATGACTCAATGGGAAACATTCTATTTAGAACGCACCATCGTATTATTGCTGAAAAAACTGTATCTATCTTTTTTAATGATCCTGAAGAACAGAAAAATATATTAATGGAGGTTATGAAGGACCCCGTTTTAACAAATGAGAAAGAAAGAGAAATAATCGAAGATATATTAATAAAACATGTAGCTAATGAAAATAGTATTTATAACAAAGAGCAAATACGGGCTATTTTCAAATATATTTGTCAGAAACAGCCAACTCGAGCACTAGTTCATCATTGGGGTATTCTTGAATCGACCGATAAAAATTACGACGAAGCAGAGGATCTGCTAGAATGGGCATTAGAATTACCTCAAGGTGCAGATTCATTTCGATGTGAATCTGACCAGAATATTTTAACTTCTCTTGGAAGCCTATATTATCATAAGGCAATAGATCAAACAGAATCAAAAAAGGCCGAAGAATATTATTCAGAAGCCATCAAGTGTTTTAATGATGCAAAAACAGGAGAATTTCCAAATGTCCACGCCTATCATGCCCACGCTAATATATTCTATCAGCGAGCCTTGAGAGAGAAAGACGAAACAACTAAGTTGAATTACTTAGCTCAAGCTTTTGCAGTAATTGAATTAGCTAAGGACAATTTGAGTGAAGATATGTTGCAGTGGATAATTGAATTGGAAACGCAACTATCATTCTTGGCGAATGATATAGATATGTTGTCGCATAACATTAAAACAATAAGAATGAAATTCAGATCTGCAAACGGCGATTATTTGTATGCAAAATGCCATTTCGACAAGGCATTGGAGAGTGAAAACAATGAATCTGAATGTCTTATAGCTGAAGCATTGAAAAATGTTGAAGAAGGACTTAGGCATTTTCCATCAGATATTAATTGTTTAAGACTCAGGGCTAAAATATATAAACACAAACTCCAAAAAATGATAGACCATAAAACGGCATGCCAAGAATACATAAAGCAATATTATTCTATTTTGCGTGACTGGAATACTAGAGCAAATGGAAACAAAGAAACATTGCTCCTTTATGAACTTGGTAGGACAGCATTCTTGCTGGAATTTTATCAAGACTCAAAAATATACTTTAAGGAGCTCGATAGCATTACATCATATAATGCAAACAGAAGTCAATTAAAAGAGCCTATTTTAACAAATGAAGGGCAACCCAAAGAGTATAGAGGAACAATTATAAAAAAAATAGATACCCATAGAGGACAAATTAAGTGCAACAGCTTACGTAATTTACAGTATCCATTGGTATTTAGTTGGAATATCTATAATTTCACTCCCACCCCAAATATGGAAGTATCATTTGAAATAAAATTTAATTATAGAGGGCCTATGGCCGTAAATGTTCGAAAACTTTCAAGGTAGACATAAAAAGAGAAAAGAAGTTTGAGGGAAAGAGGGCAGGCACGGGGGCGGATGAAATTAAGAACACAAGTCGTGCCCGATGAGATACAGCGGTATTACCGCTGGCGGAAATGTTTGGGGGTGCATTTTTTGTGTCGGTGGAAGACGGTGGAGAAGTACTGGCTGGTGTTGAAGCCGGTCTGGAGGGCGATGTCGGTGATGGACAGGTGGGGCTGCTGGCGGAGCAGTCGGGCGGCGGTTTCGACGCGCTGGTCGTTGATGTATTCCAGCGGGGTCATGTTGGTCAATTGCCTGCAGACCTTGGTAAAGTGGGTGATTCCGAGGCCGCACTGTTCGGCCATGGTCGCGGCGGTCCAGGGCTGGGCCAGCAGGGCGTGATTGCCCTTGATGGATTCGAGGAATAGCCGGGCGGAGCGCTGGGAGGTCGTCAATTCCGGATTCAGGGGGATGTTTCGTTCAATCAAAGTCTCGTAGATCGACAACAGCAGGCCGTTGATGCACACGGCCAGTGCGGATATGCGAGCTATTTTGTCGGGAGTCTGTATCAACTCGGCAATCTGGATAAAATAAGAGGCGGTTTTGGCATCGACCGACCAGATGGGGGTTTCGTTGTGGCTGAGCAGTTCGGTCAGGTGTTTGCAGTCTTCGGCGGTCAGCAGGAGCCATGCGGGCCATTGCCAGCGCTGGTGGGGTTTGCGAATGCCGACGTCGAGGATGAGCCAGTGGAGCCGGCCGGGACCGACCTGGGGATTACCGAGTGCGTGTGGCTGCCATGGCCGGGTGATGGTCAGGCTTCCGGGGTGGAGTTCGGTGACGGTGCCGGCGACGGTGAAGGCGAGCGTGCCGGTTTCAAGATAGGTAATTTCGATGCCTTCGTTGCAGTGCTGGCCGAGGCCCCAGTCCTGCGGGCCTTTGATGTCCCAGAAGCCCACCGACAGGACGCCGGGCAGTTGCGATGCGGGCAGGGGGGTGCCGGGATAGCCGCCGTGGGTCAGGGCGTGCAGGTCCACTTTGCCGGCACTGACCGCTCGCACGAGGGGTTCGCAGCGGTCGGCCTGATAGGTTTTGTTTCGGGATGGCGACATGGCGGGGCCGGACCCATTTGTATAATATTTTTCACTGTCAAATTTTAGAAGACGACGGGGCTAAGCCTACTATAATAGGGTATGTTAGTCAATCGCCAAATCGAAGCGATAAACCGAAATGATGACTTTGGGTAAGGGACGGCTATGGGACAAGTACGGCTGGGCATCAATCTGGAGTTTGTGCGGCATTGCGACAAATCGTTTGAATGGGGTGTGGAGAAAGCGGCGCAGATCGGCTATGAGTATGTCGAGCCGATGGTGCATTGGGGGCGGGAGCTGCTCAGCGAGGCGGGGTATTTTCACAGTGTGTCGATGCTGGATGATCCGTATCGGATTACACGGGCGTGTCAGAAGGCGGGGGTGAAGGTGTCGGGGTTGTCGTCGCATTGTCCATTGTGCAAGCCGGAGATCAGTTGCGAATATCTCAAGCAGGCGGTGCGGTTTGCCGCCGAGTGCGGGGCGCCGGTGGTCAATACGGACGAAGGCCCAAAGCCGGCCTGGACGACCGAGGCGGAAGACCATGTGCTGATGCGGTATGTGCTCAAGGAAGCGGCGGCGCTGGCGGAGGCTCGCGGGGTGGTCATCGGGCTTGAGCCGCACCAGCAGTACAGCAAGACGCCGGCGGGGCTGGATAAGATTCACGCGCTGGTGCAGTCGCCGGCGATTGGGATTAATTTTGATACGGGCAACAGCTACCTCGGCGGGCAGGACCCGTACGTGTGGCTGGAGCATGTGCTGGGGCGGCTGGTGCATCTGCATGCCAAGGATATTACGGTGCAGCAGTCGGATGCCGAACGCGGCAAGGTGACGGGGACGCCGGTGGGGTGTGCCTGCGGCGAGGGAGTGATCGACTGGGCCAAAACGATTGCGATGTGCAAGCGGTGCCGGCGGGATATTGTATTTTCAGTCGAATGCGGCACAGTGGAGCAGGCACAGAAAAGCTATGACTTCCTGAAAAAACTATTGTAATATACCCACATATAAATCCGAAACCTATCTGCACAGGAAAACGAAGATGAGAATCGCATTATATGGTCTGATTTGTTCGGTGGTGATGCTGGGGGGGTGTCAGAGTTCTCCGAAAACATTCAATTTTAAGGGGTTTTGGTCGATTGTTGAGAAGGACCAGTTTTTATTGGATTTGAGGGACTGGCAGAGTCAGTATAAGCCTTATGTGAATGCACTTTATACGCCGGCAGGGGTGAATGTATTGCGGGATCAGGTGCCCGACCATCTGCATCACCATGGCCTGATGATGGCGTTGAATGTCAATGGTATTAACTTCTGGGAGGAGACCGCCGGGAGCGGGTATCAGGTGACGGAAATAACCGAGTCGAAAACATTCTACCCTCTGTTTGGCGGACGCAATGGGCTGGTCTCGAGGATTCGCTGGATGAATGCGGCCAAGGATACCGAGATATTGACCGAGCAGCGATGGATCGATGCTCGCCTTGTGCCCAAATGCGAGGCGTCTCTGACGACGTGGACGTCGGTGTGCAGTGTTCCGGCCGGGCAGACGTCGGTGCGTGTCGCCGGGCAGCATTATTACGGGCTGGGNNGTCCAGTCAATGGATAACAACGGCGAATTTGTGTATGCCGGCGGCGAGCCGGGACCGATTTTCCGGGGGGATGAGCGGCTGACGGAGGGGGCGTGGTGTGCGTATCGGTCGGCGGTGGAGGGCAAGCTGGTGACGGTGGCGATGTTTGATGACCCGGGCAATCCGCGGCCGGCGACGTGGTTTACGATGAAAGAGCACTTTGCGTATCTGTCGGCGACGATGCGGCTGCATGAGACGCCGCTGGAGGTGACGGCGGACAAACCGATGACGCTTCGTTACGGCGTTGCCCTGTGGGATGGGCATCGTTCCAATCAGGAGATCGAGACACTGTATCAACTCTGGCTCAAAGCCATTAAAAAATAAACCCTATAGGAGACTGCTATGGATATCAAAAAGACAAACACACGGCAAGGATTAACACGTCGGGGATTTTTGAAAACGACCGGGGCGGCGATGGCGCTGGGGCCGGCGCTGTATGTCAGCGGGGCGGCTGCGGCGGAGTCGAACAGTCCCAACGAACAGATTAACATTGGCCTGATCGGCTGCGGCGGACGGGGGAATAATCATCTGGATATGCTGACCTGGATGAAAAGCAGCGNNGACGGCGGTGTGCGATATCTATAAACCGCGGCGGGAACGGACGGCCCAGCGGGTCAACGCCAAGATGTACACGGATTATCGTGATTTGCTGGCCGATAAGTCCATTGATATTGTCTGCATTGCGACGCCCGACCATCTTCATGGGCCGCAGGCGATTGCCGCAATCGAGGCGGGCAAAGATGTGTATTGCGAAAAGCCGGTCACGCACTGGCGGCAGTTCGAGATTACCAAAAAGCTGACCGAGGTGGTCGCGGCCAGTGACCGGGTGATTCAGGTAGGCACGCAGGCGATGAGCGATCCGGTCTGGCGGCAGATGAAAAAACTGGTGAAGGACGGGCTGATTGGTCAGCCGCTGTATGCCGAGACGGGCTTTTTCCGGACTGGCGACTGGGGTGAACGCGGGATGCCGGTGGATGATCCCAATGCCAAGGCCGGGTCGGACCTGGACTGGGAGGCGTTTCTGGGCGATGCACCGAAATGTGAGTTCAATGTGGATCGCTATTTCCGGTGGAGGCTGTTTATGGATTATGCAGGCGGGCCGGTGACGGACCTGTATCCGCACAGCCTGACGCAGGTGATCGATATCATGGGGCTCGGCTTCCCGGAAAGCGTTGCGGCGCTGGGCGGCACGCATCGGCATCCGTACGAGCTGCGTGATGTGCCGGATACGTTCTCGCTGATTGCCCAGTATCCCGAAAAGGCGACGATTGTCGTGATGGGCACGCAGGGTAATGATTATAATGCCGGGCCGGGACGCGGCGCCGGGCAGCGGTGTCCGGTCATTCGCGGCTGGGATGGCTCCCTGGTCATCCGTGACAACAAGGAAATCGAGTTTATCCCGATTCGGGAAAAGGGCGCCAAGGCGCCGCAGCGGATCGCCATTGAAGGCGGCGAGGACAATGTCGCCCACTGGCGGAACCTGATTGAATGCAGCAAGACGCACAACAAGCAGACCTTCAGCCCGATGGACCTGGCCTTCCGGACGCAGACGGTCCTGCAAATGGCGATGCAGTCATTTTTGACGCGAAAGACGATTGGATTTGACGTGCAATCCAGGACAATGAAGGTATAATATGCCCGACAGGAAAAGCAGAGATAGATTGGAAATTTTCCATTTTCTATTTTCANNAATTTTCCATTGAGACAACAGTTTAGAAAGCGGGGCATGAGGATGCCGGATAAAGAGACGCTGTATCAGCAGCGATTGAAACGCTATACGACGGCGCTGCGCAAAGGCAAGCCGGACTGTGTGCCGATTCGCCCGTTCGTGGCCGAGTTTACCGCCAAGTATGCCGGCATGACCTGCCAGGAAGTCAGCTATGATTATCGCAGGGCCTTTGAAGCGGCGCTCAAGTGTGCGGCGGACTTCGACTGGGATGCGGTGGCGGCCAGCATGGTGTATGTCTGGACGGGCCTGACCCATGCGGTGGGGCTGAAGTATTACGGCGTGCCGGGGATTGATGTCCCTGCCGATACGGGATTTCAGTATCGCGAGCCGCCGGAGGATAACGCCTTCATGCGGGCCGATGAGTACGAACAGCTTATCGCCGACCCGACGGGCTTTCTGTTCAATGTCTGGCTGCCGCGGGTATCGGGGGATGTGTGTGCCGCGGGGCAGCCGGTGACCTTTCGCAGCAATCTGTCATTCCTCAAGGGCGGCATGGCGATGATGAGTTATTTTCATGCCTTTGGGCCGCAGATCGAACGGCTGCGCCGGGAATGCGGGACCGTGTCGGCGATTGCCGGGATTCTCAAGGCCCCGTTTGACATCCTGGCCGATAAACTGCGGGGGTATCTGGGACTGGCGATGGATTTACACGAGCGTCCCGGAGAGGTCAAACGTGCCTGCGAAGCCCTGATGCCCCATTTACTGCATGTGGCGCTGTCCAGTGCGGACCCGGCCCGACAGGTGCCGATCGGCTTCTGGATGCACCGCGGGTGTGTGCCGTTTATCAGTCATGACCAGTTCAACACCCTTTACTGGCCGACGCTCAAGCCGATTATCGAGGAACTCTGGCGGCATGGACATCAGACGATGTTCTATGCCGAGGGCCGGTGGCTGACTCACCTGGACGCCTTTCTGGAACTGCCCGAACAGAGCATTATCTTTCATGCCGACCAGGACGATGTGTTTGCGGTGCATAAGAAAATCGGGCACAAGTTCTGCATCTCCGGCGGGATTCCCAATTACCTGTTAGCCTACGAAAGCCCGCAGGCCGTGCGGGATTTCTGCAAGCGGGTGATTGACGAAGTGGCTGTCGATGGCGGATATATCTGCGATGCCAGCGCCATCATGCAGAACGAAGTCTCGATAGAAAATATTCGGACCATGACGGATTTTGTACGCGACTATGGGCAGTATTAGCGTGGAAAGGATAAACACGATGGATGAGTTAAAGCAGCCGACCCCGAAGCCGGGCGTGTGTATTCCGTGGGAAGAAAAGAAAAAAGAACTGCCGCCGATTCAGGGCAATGAGGCTCAGTTCCGGCAGGTCTGGCAAGAGGTGGACGGCATGGCTTATACCTATATCTGGCACCTGCTGGTATCTTTCTAAAGATAGTGCTGGAAGCTGGCGGCTGGAAGCTCTTTAGCCGCAACGAAGCGGGAAATTTCAAGTAAGATCAGCATAACCCCTTTTTTCAGGAGACTGAACGATGGATAACAGAACAGCAAATATCAATCGTCGTGATTTTCTGGTCGGTGCGGGGATTCTGGCTTCGGGGGTGGCGGGGTTGAGTGCCGCCCAATCGCAGGCCGGCCCCAAGATCAAACTGGGGCTGATTGGCTGCGGAGGACGCGGCACCTGGATTACGCATTTATTCCTCAGGCATGGCGGCTATGAGCTTGCCGCCGTGGCGGATTATTTTCAGGACAAAGTCGATGCCATTGGCGACAAATTGAATGTGCCGGCCAATCGGCGATTTACCACATTATCCGGCTATAAGAAGCTGCTGGAATGTGCCGAAGTGGATGCCGTCGTGATTCAGTCGCCGCCGTATTTTCATCCCGAGCAGGCTCAGGCGGCCGTCGATGCGGGCAAGCATGTCTATCTGGCCAAGCCGATTGCGGTCGATGTGCCGGGATGTCAGACGATTGAGGCCAGCGGCAAGGCGGCAACCGCCAAAAAACGCTGCTTTCTGGTCGATTTTCAGACGCGGGCCAACGCCCATTATGTCGAGGCCATCCGCCGTGTGCACGAGGGGGCGATTGGGGATTATGTCTTTGGCGAAGCGATTACCCATACCCCGCAATTAGGAACACAGGCCGAACCGGGAACGCCGGAAGCACGACTTCGCAACTGGGTTTTTGATAAATGTTTATCCGGCGATATCATCACCGAGCAGCAGGTTCATACGCTCGATGTGATGAGCTGGGTGATGAATACAACACCGCTGTGTGCTACCGGCACCGGCGGACGCAAGGTGCGGACCCTCGTTGGGGACTGCTGGGATTACTTTACCGTGTTGTTTGAGTACCCCAACCAGGTGGGTGTACCCTACAGCGGACGGCAGTTCAATGCCCAGGAGACCCGGCCGGACGGCTACTGGTTCCGCATTCACGGCACTCAGGGGGTGCTTGAGACGACCTATGGCGGCCAGGTGCTGCTCCGCAGCAAGAACTTCTACAAAGGACAGACCGACCAGATTTATCAGGAAGGCGCCGAAAACAACATCGCCGCCTTTTATAAGCAGATCACCGAAAACCAGTTTGAAAACGCAACCGTGGTCCCGAGTGTCCGGAGCAATCTGGTGACGATTCTGGGCCGGACGGCGGCCTATCGGAATGCCCGCATCGGCTGGCAGGAATTGCTGGACGGCAAAGAGAAACTGGTCTTTGATGCCCAGGGATTAAAGCAGTAAAGACGAGTCGTTATTCTCATCCTGGATGAAATCGCCCGTTTTGTTGCGGCTGATTTCCGCTCGTAGGGGCAACCCCCCGTGGTTGCCCGCCACAACCCCGTGCTCGCCCAAAATTAACAACAGCAGCACGGAGCGCAAGCGACGTGATTTCCCTCAGCGTAGATGAAGCATCCTGCTTCATATTTATTCATTTTTCAGTCCCGAAGGGACGTTCCATCTGATCCTGCTAAAATATCCCGGTTCGTCGCGGCTAAGTACAGCAGCTTCAACCACGTGCTTCTTTTGCTCGCGGAATAATCATACCCGTTGGGTATAAAACCATAAATTCTCCCTTTCCCTCTCACCGCCGACGGGGTATAATACCGCAGGTTTATGATTTGGACAGGGTTACGCAAATAATGTTTATATGAGGGCGGATAAAGATGATGAAAAATAGATGTTATCTTCTGACGCTGTTGGTTCTCTGGAGCAGCCGGGTGTGTTTTTCACAGGATTCCATGCCCTTTTGGGAGGCAGAGGTTATCTATAGATATGGAGGTATCCGTTTTGAATCTGAGCCTAACTTCCTGACGCATTACCGTGAAATTGTGAAGCCTGAAACAGGGGTGTATTTTATTCTACATGCATACTCCGCTGAAACATCCAAGAAAGACCCCTGTTTTTCTTCGCTGGCTTCAGAAGAATGGGATGTCTTGCTTGAGCTGAATGATGACATAGAAGGACGATTGAGCTTTGGCGCCATGTCTCCGATCATGTTTCAAATGTCCAAAACCAAAGACGAACAAGGTTTCTATCATATCGAATCTCTATGCATTCTTGTCCAGGAAGATATTAGCGCATATCATTATCCATTCTTGTGGTATATGTATTATTATGCGAACGGGCCTTCTAGCTGTGGTGGTAAAGAGTATAAAGGGTTGGCACTATTGAATCGTTTTAAAAAGTTAAGAAATCTTGAATTATTTGATTGCAGTATAAAACAATTCAATATTCATCAGAATTTACCCGCACTGAAATCCCTGGAATACATCGGTCTGCCGATTGACAGTAATGACGCTACAGTTGACCTATTATTGTCTTTGGACCGTCTGCAATTTATTAATGCCTGTGGTACCCTGATAACCGGTGCTAATTTTGAAGAATTAGCCAAACTACCCAATCTGGAAATTCTCGACCTGCGCTATACACGGCTGGCCGAGAATGCGATTTCAAAGCTCAAAAACGCTAAAAACCTAAAAACGCTCCTGCTGACCGGGGCCGAGGTTACCGACAAGCATCTTGAGGGAATCGAACAGCTCAAAGGCTTGCAGAATCTGGCTTTAACCAAAACAAAAGTCACAGATTCCGCCCTGAAACGGATCGAGCAATTGCCCAATCTGCGATATGTAACACTGGGCCAGACACAGGTCACCAGTCCAAACCTCCAGGTATTGCAAAGCAGCAATCCCGAATTGACCATCTCATTGAATCCGGTCATAACCTGGGAGGAATACAAAAAACAAAATGTATATCGAGATGCCGTGTTGTATGGTGATGTCGAGGCTCAGTTGCATGTTTTTTACAAATATTATCATGGATTCCAAGAGTTAGATAAGGGGCTTGATTCTGAAGATCAGCAAAAAGAGGAACTTTCGAAATCTGATCCACAAGCATACCACTGCGATCCGATTGAACTGCTCAAATGGACTTATATCTTATTGGACCACAAAAAATCACTGTTTAGGTCGGACCGATCGAAGCTGAATGACACCAAAGAAGTTCTCGAGAAAAGATTGCATGTCGGCGAAATCGCCGAAGCCCGCAGAAGGGCGGAGCTGGCTCAGTCTCTTATAAACGACTACAACCTTATTCCCAAGAACAAATTTGAATACTTACCTGTCTATCAAACAGATTTTGCATGGATTGATGTGACTGATCGGGGAAAAAGAAAATAAAATGCCCCATGCCCCCGCAGGGATAAATGGAAAATCGAAAATGGAAAAATGAAAATCTCTTCACATTCCGCTCTGTTGCAAAAAAAACAGGACAAGACGCCGTTCCAGACGTCTCATCCTGTGTAAGACGGGTACAATATCTCGCTTTTACAGCGTGTAAAGAATGACAGTATCCTGGTCCTTGATGAAAATCTGGTTGGCCGTCAGGATGGGATAAGTGTACGTCGGGGTTTCGGACACCTTGATCTGGGCGACGGTCTCAAGTCCTTTGTCGCTGGGCTTGTAAATCAGCATCTCGGCGCTGCTGGGCAGAGCCAGTAAAACAGACCCCGCATC
>DLFY01000299.1:0-1356 GCA_002482415.1 Phycisphaerales bacterium UBA7708 | reverse complement strand
ATCCAGCCAGTCGGTCTTTCCGGTCTTGGCATCCAGACAGAACAGGTTGCCGCTGTTGGTCATGCCGTACAGCTTGCCCTCATGCAGCACCGGCGTATTATATTGCACGCCGACATCCGGATTACTCCACAGCGGCGTGGGGGTAAACGTCTCGCCCTGTTTTTCGACCTTGACGGCAAAAGTGCCCCGGCCGGCGCCGGTATAGATAACCGTCTGCCCATCGACAATCGGCGTGGCGGCGTTATACGCTCGGCCCTGCGGCACAAACGGCAACTGCCACAGGAGTTTCCCATCCGCCAGCCCCACACCCACGATGCTCTTTTCGGTCAGGGTCACAACCTGTTTAACGCCATCAACCGTCAGCAGGGCGGGAGAGCCATAGTCCGGCCCCTCGCCGGCCCATTTCCATTTCTCCTGCCCGTCGGCGAGATTGAACGCCATGATCGCCCCGTTGCCCTGACCGCCCAGATGCGTGATGACCATGCCATCGACAATCAGCGGCGAAGTCGAGGTAAAAAACCGCGGGACAATCTTGGGGAAGGGGTCTTTTCGCCAATCCATCTTGCCCGTGTCGGCATTCAGACACGACAGTACTCCGCCGACCCCGAGTGTAACCACCTTGCCCTCGGCCACAGCCAGCGAACTTCTCGGGCCGGGATGCCGGGATGCAGCTCCGGTAACGGCCTGGGCGGCATACTGGTCTTTCCATAGCTCTTTGCCGGTATTGGCGTCCAGGCACAGCGTGACTTCATTATCACCCTGACGGGCAAAGACATAGAGTTTGCTGCCCGCCAGCGCCGGGGTCGCATCGCCCGTGCCCACGGTGGCCTTCCATTTTTCGGTCAATTTTTGCGGCCATTCCGCGGGGGTGGTAAACCCGGCCGCCTTGCCGTCCCGGTTGGGGCCGCGCCACTGGGGCCAATCCCCAGCCAGCACACAGCTTGCACACACAACAAACAGACAGAGACTTGTCGCAATGGGGAAACGATGTGAATGTATCATAAGCGTGTCCTTCCACTTTTCTCGATAAACACCCGTACGGAACTGCACCCACGGCAGCATCTGCGGCGGGCTGTATCCAATCACTCTACCCACCCCGCATCGACGTGTCAATACGCTTCCCAATTATTCCCATTAATCCAATAGGAAAACCATCTCCCCTTTTTTTGCATCCCCGCAGACCTGTTGCATAGACCTGATTGTCTCATAACCTATTGAGTTTGTGTAATCTGAGAAATCAGTGCTTTGAATTGATTTCGGATTTCGTGCTTCGTATTTCGGATTTATTTAGGATTTAGGGTTTAGTATTTAGGATTTTTTCATCCCTGTGTACCTATATACCTATATACCTATATA
>DLFY01000244.1 GCA_002482415.1 Phycisphaerales bacterium UBA7708 | reverse complement strand
TCTTCGGCGGCTGCGGGCGCGGCGGTCAGTCCCGCACCGGCGGCTATGGCAGCGGTATATTTCAGAAAATCGCGTCGATCCATTGCGTTCATAAGTGACTCCTTTATGGGAGGTTAGATTAACTGGGTTACACCGGGAATAGCCACGGGCTGTTCAGNNGCTTTCCGGCGTCAGGTCGAGCTTGGAGGCCTTCATCAGCCAGTCCCACCGCAGCGCCCGGCCGGTATAGGCACTCATCCGCCCCATAATGGCCGTCATCGTGCTTTCGGCAATCTGCACCGCCTCGTTGAGGTGCTTGCCGTTGCGGATGGCGTCAATCTGTGCGGCGTGCTGACGCAGGCACGGGTCGGGCATCTCACCCTGAAATACGAACGGCTTTTCGCCCTTGATGCTGGCCTGGCCGAAATCGAACAATGCCGAGCCTTTGGTGCCGAAAATCCGATGTTCGTGACGTGAGGCAATCTTGTTAATCTGGGCCCCCTTGTAATCGATGCGTACATCGTCCGGATAGACATATTCGACCGCGAAATGGTCGTACACGTCGCCGAAGATCGCATCCGTCCGGGCTTGCCTGCCGCCCAGCGCGATACACTGCACCGGGTGGGAATTCATCGCCCAGTTTATCAGGTCCAGGTCATGCACATGCTGTTCGACGATAAAATCGCCCGACAGCCACGTATAAAACAGCCAGCGGCGAAGATGCCATTCCATGTCCGACCACTCCGGCAGCCGCTGAGCCGGTCCCCAGCCGGTCATGCCGTCGCCGATGCGATAGCACTGGCCGCTGGTCATCTGGCCCAGGTCGCCGTCGTGGATGCGTTTCATAATCTGCACCAGCGGTTCCAGGCGGCGCATCTGTGTGCCGGCCAGGACCGTCAGCTTCTTCTGGTCAGCGAGCGCCCCGGTCTCGATGACCGACCGCACCCCGGCCGGATCGACCGCGACGGGCTTTTCCATGAAGACGTGCTTGCCGGCCTCGATTGCTGCACGGAAATAAGCCGGGCGGAAGTGGGGCGGGGTCGTCAGAATCACCAGGTCCAGCTCGCAGGCCAGCAGCTTGCGGTAGGCATCAAAGCCTGAAAAACAGGTCTCCGGCGTGACGTTGATTTTGTCGGGCAGGTTGGTCTTGAAATGCTCCTGGAAGGACGCGAGCCGTTCGGGGAAAACGTCGGCTAAGGCAACAATCTGGACATTGTCAGCCGACTTGACGCAATTGGTCGAGTCATAAATTCCCCGACCGCCGCAGCCGATGACGCCAACCCGAATCTTGTCCGAACCTGCGGCAAAGGCGCTATGTAAACCCGCCAGCGAAAACGTCGCTATGGCCGATGTTTTGAGAAAATCCCTCCGCGAAATGTCGATAACCTGCCTGCTCTTCATGTGTTCCCTTTCGTGAAAGAAAAAGATATTTATTATATGATTCGATGTCTTCACCGACTTTATGGTTACAAACTATCCTGTCCATAAACTTCACTGCGGCTGAATCGGGCTTGGCTTCGTTTGGTGAAAAAGGAAAAAGGTAAAGGGGACAAGGTTGTTGAAAGGGTAAAATTGGGTTTGTTTCGATTTTTCTGTCACTTGCTCCTCCTTTTGAATGTTCATAGTTCTTAGTTCGGAGTTCGTAGTAAAAGCTACGAACTCGGTCGGGAATTGCTTCCCGCGGGCCTCCCTCCGCCCAGCCTATATATATGTCGGATGGACGATAAAAATTGCATAAAAAATATAAATAATTATGAATATTTAGCAAATAAAAAACATAAATACAGATGGAATTGGTCTTGTGGAAATAGATAAAATATTGACTTTAAAGGGCAAAATATGGTATAATTAGTCTCTAATTTTTCTGAATTTAGGGTGATTAAGGATGCGTTTGGTATAGAATGCTAAGCGTGATATATGCAGTTTCAGGAGGGTTTNNTTTAATTGTTTAGTCGAAGCGTTGGGTCAATATTATCGTTGATTATTATATTTTGTCCTGTATATGCCGGGTGTCCGTCGAGTGATTTGACGGGCGATTGCGAGGTGGATCTGGAGGATCTGGGCGAATTGGCAGATCAGTGGCTGACGCTTTACGATTCCGACGATTTTGCCGTGATGTCCTCCGAATGGCTGCTGAAGGGGGCGTCCATCCCGGATATCACCTGGGTATCCATATCCGAGGCGGGATTTACCGGGCAGATCAGTAAATACGAAACCACCAATGCCCAGTATTGTCAATTTCTCAATGATGCGATTGCTTCCGGCGATATTACTGTCAGCGACAATTATGTCTATGGTGCAAGCGGATCCAACGGCGGGACCGATTATCCCTTCCAGGTGTATTACGATCTCTCTGGTTCGGGTTATACAGACAATGGAGCCACCGACGGCGGCGCGGCAAAGATCAACTGGACCGGCAGTACATTTACGGTTGATAGCGGCTTTGAGAACCATCCGGTTACTTACGTGAACTGGTACGGTGCAACCGCCTTTGCCAGTTACTATGGCTGGCGTCTGCCTACCGAGTGGGAGTGGCAGGCCGTGGCCGATTTTAATGGTACTTTTTCCTATGGCTGCGGAACTACGATCAACAACAGTATCGCCAACTGTTGGAACTCCGTTCATCCACACGGCACAACCCCAGTGGGGCAGTTTGGGACGTATGGGTATGGGATGTGTGATATGGCGGGTAATGTGTGGGAATGGACGAGTACTGTCTCAGAAAGCTATCGCGTTATCCGCGGCGGCTGCTGGCTTACTAACGGCAATAACTGTACTGTTTCGAACTGGAGCCGCAGCGGCCCGCTCGGCACAGGCGGCAACTTAGGTTTCCGGGCGTGCCGAGACGCAAATCCCTGAGCCGGACATCAGGTAAACAAGGATGCAGTAGCGCGGGGCATTCAGAAATGAGAACCAAAGAATGTAAGGATGCAGGGATAATTGAGAATATAGAATGTAGAATTGAGAAAATAAATTCAGGTATGCAGGTATACAAGTATCAGGAATCAGGAATATAAGTATACAGGAATATAGGTATACAATGTGAAAAATGACAAATTTCGTTTTTAGATTTTCGATTGGGATGAGGAACTGATTCAGCAATAGAATTGACCATTGACAAACTTAAAGGAAGAAGCGATGCGGAGCGTGGTGAAAGATTTGAGGGTGGTTTGGATTCTGGCGGCGGCTGTTCTTTGCGTGAGCTGCGTTTCGCGGGCAGCGTGTCCGTCCATGGATGTGACGGGGGACTGCACGGTTGACCTTGCGGATTTTGCCGTATTTGCAGGGCAATGGCTGCAGGAGGGCGTGAAATCCTATGCGGATTTGACTCGGGCCGATATTCTTGCCATGGAAGCGGATATGAGCACGGCCAGTATTGACGCCTCGAACGGCAATGAGTTTATGCCCGGCACGTATTTTATCTATAAAACCAGCGAAGGCCGATTTGGTAAAATGATGGTGGAAAATTACGAGCCGGCAACCACCAATCACCGGCTGACTGTCCGCTGGGTGACGTATGAGGGAAACGGTTCCGTCTATACTTACGGCACCGGGCTGGCTGTCAACGGCACCTATCTGTGTGACCTTGATTCAGGCCAGCAAGCCGCGGGGGAGGCAGGCCCGGACTGGTTTTGGAATATGCTGACCGTGAGGGTACGTCGGCTGGACTCCAGAAATGGCGCCAAGTTCAAGCTGATGCATCGCGCCAAGTCGCCTGCCGGCATGACGTGGGTTTATATTAATGACCCGGGTGCTGCCGGACAGGAGAGCTTTAATGGCTTCATGAGCCGATGCGAAATCACCAATGCGCAGTATTGTCAGTTTCTCAATGCCGCCCTTGCTTCCGGCGACATCGTCGTCAGCAGCAATTACGGCTATAATGTCATCGGTGCAAACGGCTCGGGTGCGGGGGATGATTATGCGGGCAAATACTATTACTCGCTCAATGGCGCAGGCAGCAGCTTTAATGGGGCGATTAACGGCGGAGCGGCGCGGATCCATTATAGCGGCAGCTCGTTTACGGTTGACAGCGGTTTTGAGGAGCATCCGGTCACGTATGTCAGTTGGTATGGCGCCATGGCGTTCTGCAATTACTACGGCTATCGATTGCCAACTGAATGGGAGTGGCACGCGGCGGCAGATTACCACGGTGATTATACCTATGGCTGCGGAAATACCATCGCATACACCACAGCCAACGTTTTTGGCTCTGTGCATCCCGATGGGACAACCGCCGTGGGTGCTTTTGGGTACTGGGGTTATGGACTGGCGGATATGGCAGGGAACGTCTGGGAGTGGACAAGCAGTCCCAATGGCAACTATTACTTTGTTCGCGGCGGCTGCTGGGTGAATCACTTCGAGGTGTGTCTGGTCTCGTCTCAGTACCACCGGGCCCCGGCCGACCGAGACTACTTCCTCGGATTTCGGGTGTGTCGATGAGGGTGTTGAGGATCAGAAAACGGAGATAAATCGGGTTCGGAGTTCGTAGTTCGTAGTTCGGAGATATCTGGATTCCCTTTTTCGAGGGAATGACAAGATTGTATGCCGGCGGCTGAAAGCTGTTTAGCCGCGACGAGCCGGGAAATTTTAAGCAGGATCAATATAAATAAAGGATGAGATGATGAAAAGTCTGGTGATGTATTTGAGCATTGCGGTTGTTTTGACGGCGGGTATTGTGTCGGCGGGGACGTATTCGGG
>DLFY01000349.1 GCA_002482415.1 Phycisphaerales bacterium UBA7708 | reverse complement strand
GTAAGTATCGTTTTTTGTGATGGGGTGGGCGGGGGTGTGGGCAAGATTCTGGATGCGCGCGGAAAATAACAATCCTTTTTTTGTGCAGGGGTACGGGCCTTGCTTTTGTGTTCAGGCCTTGTTTATGGCCTGTTTATCCTTGTTTTTGAGCTAATAATGGGGTTTTGGCGTTCTGTCCAGGCCCTGCCGACCTGCTGCGCAGATTGGCACATAGTCAACACTACGCTACTTAGGATAATACAATCTATTTACATACTACTTGGTTTGTATTGTATTTGCTCGGCTTATGTATTATCTTTGCAATTCAATTTGTGTTTTTACTTTTCCGGATGTGATACCTTCGCTCTCCTTGCTTCATTCCTATTTACCCTCTTTTCTCCCTCTTTTTTCTTCTCTTTCCTTGCCGTTTTTGCTCTCTTTCATCTCTTCATTACCTGGAAGAAGCCTGCGTGGAACTTTTTACGCTGCCAATGGAACTTTTTTTGGTAAGTGTGGAACTTTTTACCATTCATAAATGCTTTACTGGCAATGCTTTGGAAGTTTGTGGAACTTTTGGAACTTTTTTTTTCATATTATTATTACCCTGTATATACATATTAATATTTAATTTTTTTTCATATATATATAAATAATTTCCAAAACTTCCACAAATTTCCAATCCGTTGCAGGATAAGGACTTACAGCAAGGCAATTTCGATAAATGGCCNNTTTGAAAACTTCCAAAACTTCCACAAAGCAAAAAAAGCTATTGCAATACGTATCCATAGACGATATATTATAAATGGCACATAGGTTGTGCCACTTACAAGGCCCGGCAAGGCCTCAAATAAAAACTTTAACAGGAGAACGCAAAATGAAGAAACTGAATCAAGCAAACACGTCCACACTTCTGAAATTACTGGAAATCGCCGGCCATCATGCCAAAATTGAAAACCCGCCATATATGCCGCTGTCGGTCGAGAAACTCCGGCACGTCCAGTTGGGCAGTATCGACTGGATCATCGTGGCATTGGGTCATTACGGCGAAATGAACGGGGATTTAATGGCTGACCCGACAATGGAGTTTTTGGTTGATGTTGCCGGCCAGCGTGCATTTCCCATGTATTGGAAAAATGATTATGCCGGCAGGGACACCGAAGCAATGTGGATTGACGAAAGCGGATGCATTAATTACCGCGAAAAAGCCCAGGCCGATATTACCGATTTTGCCAATATCTGGTTGAAAAATATTCGTGAACAGGGCTTTATCCAGGCTGCAAACAAGCTCGAAATTGAGTCCAAATAGGGGTAAAAATGAAGACAAATATTAGAGAAATAAGGGAAAAATTACGTAATGGAACGGCCCGGATTTATGTTCAAGTGCCAATTGTCGAGCGAGTCCGCATTTTCGGAGTCCGAATAAGAAAAGGACGTCTTGAAGTGAAACATGCAAGCGGCCGCTGGTATAAGGGCTTTACTATGAATGACATTAATGAGGGATAAATCACATGCTCACAAAAAGCAAGCAAAACTATATAGAACAGCAATCCGTCTTTTTTGGCCTGGTCGCCAAAATCATTTGTGACTATATCTTGAATAACAGTAAGGGAACCGAGGCTTACGTTGCTCCTTGGGTTGCCGGTTATTTCCAGGAAGGCACAGACGGCAGGTGGGTTGCGTTTGACAACAGAACCGGCAGTTGCTGGGTCGAGGAATTTTATACACAAGAGCAGGCCATTGACTGGATTAACGGCAAAGATATAGAAGATTAAGGCCGAAACAGCGGACAAATAGTCCGCTGTCCAGCGGTTAGGCCGCTGCTGATGATGGCCAGGAAAGCCATGTCCCGGCAAGGACACGAACATTATTTTTTAGGAGAACGCAAAAATGAGTGAAGAAACAATTTTTAACAGGCCGCCTAAAATCGACGTTGGCAAGTTTGTTTTCGTCTGCATTGATGACCATGCAATGGGCTGCGGGCAAGTGACCGAAGCCAGGACAGAACCAGACCCGGACTATCCGGCATTGCTGGATCATACGTATTACCGGATTGATAATTGGCACGGTGACGACGTGAGCCGGCACTATGAACAGGACGGAACGTTGTGGGCCTGTGCTCACGAATGCAGGGTATTAGTGTAATATGGAGATAAGGGGTCGAAATGGTCAAGTGTTCTGTCGATTTACTGCGCCGCTATCCCGGCAAGGTTGCTGGGATAGCTACTATAGGAAACACGGAATACCCGGTCATTGAATTAGAGAAACCGATAGCCGTTGATTTTGGGCGGATTATGCTGGAATATTTAATCGTGAACCAGGACTGTGTTCAAAAAGAAGATATTAAAAAACTATAAAGGGGTTTATATGGAAAAGTTAAGAACTGAGATTTTAAGGCTATACAAAGCCAAAACCGGCAAGGCAATCTGTGTTGCCCACCTTGACGAAATTACCGCTGACGTGTTGGCGTGGTTGTTGACTCCGTCTGTATTGCAGCAGGCCGTCATTCAGTCGCCTTTGTGGTTGTCATTAACCGGCGATGATGCAAGGAGAGTATAACATGAAACCATTATTTGAAAAATACAGACCCGCTTCATGGTGTGACGTGGTTGCCCAGGACAAAGCCATACAGCAGATACAGACAATTGGCACAAAATCAGGTTATGCGTCCAGGGCCTGGTGGATTGCCGGCCAGTCCGGAACAGGCAAAACCACACTGGCCTATTTGCTTGCAAAAGAAGTGGCTGATGAGACAATGATTGAAGAACTGGATGCAGCCGAATTGACGCCGGCCAGGCTGCGTGAAATCGAAAGCACAATGTCCAGCTATGGCTGGGGTAAAGGTGGAAGGGCCTATATTGTCAATGAAGCTCATGGACTGTCGAAACCGTCCGTGCGACAATTGCTGGTTTTGCTGGAACGATTGCCAAAACACGTTGTGGTAATATTTACTACAACTAATGATGGTGAAGATTATCTCTTTGAGGGAACCGACGATGCTGGACCGCTATTGAGCCGCTGCATTAAAATCACGTTAAGCCGTCGAGATTTGGCCCAGGCCTTTGCAATTCGTGCCAAAGCCATAGCCGAACAAGAGGGACTGGACGGCCAGCCGGTCGAGAAATACGTGAAATTGGTCCAGGCCTGCCGGAACAATATGCGGGCTGTTTTGTGTGAAATCGAAAAAGGTGTTATGGTAAGTTAACAAAACGCTTTCCAGGATGCCCCAGGATCGGCGATCGCTCTTGGGGCAATCCTGTAGAGCCAGGGAAAATAGGACAAAATAATGGCTAAAATACCTCCACAAAAAGTCACAAATATTGTTACTTATGCCCGATTTTCGCCCAGGAAAAATGGCGACAATTGCGACAGTGTCCAGGTACAGTTTGACGTATGCCGACAGTACGCAGCCAGGCAGGAAATGATTATCGAGCAGGAGTTCTCAGACCCTGGTATTTCCGGCGACGATGAGAACCGGCCTGGCTTATGGTCAGCCATCGATGCGCTCCGGCCTGGCATGGGACTGCTGGTCTTTAAGCTGGACCGTCTGGCCAGGTCAGTGTACTTGTCAGACCTGATTGAACGTGCAGTCACGCGACGCAGGGCCGTCCTGATCAGCGCATCCGGGGAAGGCACCTGGAATGACAGTAATGAAGATTGGCTGATCCGGAAAATCCTGCAGGCCTTTGCCGAATACGAAAAGAAAGTCATTGCTGCCCGCACATCGGTTGCGATGCGCCGCCACCAGGCGAATGGCCGGCGAATGACTGCCTTGTCAAAGCTGCCTTATGGCTACACCTTTGATCCTGACGATGACCGCAGGATGGTCGAATACGAGCCTGAGATGGCCGCTGTGAGGCGCATCGACGAATTAGTGGCCGAGGGCCTGTCCTATCGGAAAATCGCGGACACGCTCGAACGTGAGGGCTTTCCAACGCGGGAACAGCTTCTCAATAAAGATGACCCGGCGATGGGAACCAAAAAGAGCAGATGGCATCATTACGAAGTGTCACGAATCTTGAAGCGACAGTACAAATAAAAAGGCATTGATATGAAGCTGCCAACATAATTGCTTTATATTTTTAGTCCTGTAACCAATATTTAACACAATTCAAGATGTTTTATGGGGCCAATTACTGGCTTTACAGCCATAAAAGAAAAGGTAGCAGTAGAAATTTTATAACCCAACAATAGAACATATACTATATTTTCTATTGTTGGGCCTACAGGGAATAAACAACTATTAGGCGTCGAGGGAGACATATGAATCGGTTATGTGTATTATTGATTCTATCTGGATTTTGCTCTGCGACAGAGATTGCAAGATATGTTAGAATCGATGGAAGCAACAGTAACTCGGGGACATCAAACGACACAGACCACGCATGGCTAACAATACAATATGCCATTGACACGTCGGCCAGTGCAATTAGTGCTGGCGATACGGCAATAATTTATGTTGATTCAGGAACATACTCGGCAGACACTTATATCCATTTCGACGGAACAAATAATGGAAAACATTTTATTATTAATGGCAGTGGAAGCATTGATGAACAAAAAACAACAATTTCGCTTTCACATCAAACGCTTGGAATATATTACTTTAATGCCTTTGCTGGCGGCAATGTCACCTTTAAGGATTGTGAAATAATCTCATCTGGAGCCTTAAATTCGGGCAGTGGTGGTTTTTTTAGGGTAGAATCTACGATGGCAAATCGGGAGGGTTGTTTTCTTAAATTTCATAACGTAATAATGGGCAACGGATCTATACCCACCCAGCAGGGCTTGCAGCTTTGTTCAGGTATCGACTTAATAATTGAAAATGGGTGTCGGCTTGATTTCCCAACCGGAGGGCTTGTTTCTTGCATTTTTGCTCCAAATGGCATGGGGGACTTNNCAGATTACAATGGAACCGCACCTGCTATCCAGCCAAAAGGCGATTTTGGGAGCATCGTTTTAAGAAATTCTTCACTCAAGTCATCGGGTAACGGCCTGTACTATTATGGTATTATAGACATGTCACTTATTGCTTCTGCGGAAACAGCGTATTTAGATAGTGTCGATATTTCCATTTCTGGAATTAAACATAATGGTATTCTGATCCCTTATTATTTTAAGGATGTCCATTTAAATAAAGTGACAATAACAAATACAAGCCCATTAGATGCTGGCATGGGCATTGAGATTGGCTTTGATGGCGAGACAAATCCGCATCCTATCGGCAGAACTCGGATTTATAATTGCAAAGTCACACACACGATAGATGGTGCTCACGGCCTCTTGGTTGGATCGGGAGCAGATAATTATGTTATATCTAATACACACATTACAATGCCTGCAGGAAACGATGGAGCTAATTTGGGATTTGTCATAAAAGCTAAAAATGGAACCATAATTAATAGTTCAGCTATCGCCGAGCGTAGTCTGTATTTTAAAAGTGACGCCGACGAAAACCACGTGAGTAATTGCTATTTTAGAGCGACCGGAGGATTCGCTGGCTCCTGTGCTATAATGTGGGGAAACACGGCCATAGCGGGCGTTGATTGTATTCCTTCATTTAATTCCATTCGTAATTGCTTGCTTGACCAGGGTGACGGTGATTATGTTCTATATCTTGGAAACGCAGGAGGTTCGCCTGCTACTGCAACTGGTGGAAATGGGTGCCATTTTGATTTCAATATCTATTCAGGCGATATACTTCTAAGAGACGGAACAAATAGGATTTCTTATACGACACTTGCTGAATTGCAGGGATTTTGGGATGCCCAAGGGTACATATATGGAACGTCCGGGGACGATAATAGCAAGCATCACGCTTTTGATCGCACTGGTTTGTATATCGATATGGACGGAGACGGTAACAGGGAATGGGTTGGTATTCCACAAAGCTCATTCGGAAATGGTTCCGTCTCAACTGATAATTGTATCAATCCTCCATTTATGGATTCAAATGGAGATTGTAAGGTCGATTTTATAGATTTTTGTGCATTTGCATCGGAGTGGCTGTCGTGTGGTCTTGAAAATCAATCAGCCTGTTGGGAATAAAAAAGGCACCGTGGAGAGCGGTGCCTTCGAGTCAGGTAGAGGGGGATTTTGTTTGAAATTCACTAAACAAATCCGCTTGTGTAAGTGCTGTATCGGATTCAAGGTGCTTTCGAATTCGAAGCGGACTTTATCCGCTTGACCATTTCAGCCAGATCGTCCTTATGCAGCAGGTAGTAGCCTCCAACGTCCATAGGAACCAGCACGTCAGAGCCTTCAATGCCGACCATGATCGGCTTATTCTGCGCCACGTACAGGGCACCGTTACATTCGGCTGGTACGTGGGACATGGATTGCCTGATCAGCACGGTCTTAGTGACACAGGAACTCGTACTTATCAAGGAAATTGTCAGCAGGACTATTAACAGGCAGCGTACCTTCATAAGTTTGCACCTCACTCTTCGGGTATAGGACTTGATTGAGCAGGTACGTTAGAATCTGCTGCAGCAGCGGCAGCAGAACCGTTGACAGGAGTGTTTGAAGCATGGTTAGCCTCCGGTGTGATAATGACCGCATTGACTTTGGCTGTCGCGGCTTTCTTTTTCTCGACGATGGCCTTGATTGCCGAATAGACCTTTTGCGCCCCCCACTTGGCCAGGGCGTCGCGGGTGGGGCCTGACAATTTCTTGAGGGCTGCATCCTTGGCCATGTCCATCACCCTGATCCTGTCGTCTCCGGACAGCTTGCCATCGGCAGACCTGGCCTTTAATTCGCGGACCGTGGATTCGTAGATTTCATCCACGCCTTGTGTTAAGGCATCGAATATCTGGGCCATTTCCTCGGATGCGTTGTTTTTATCCATAGACTTTTTAATGGCCCAGCCCGCCAGGGACAGAATCGCAATCCAGAGCGTTTGTTCGACCATGCACAGAAATTCGGTAAACCAGCCCTGGACAGCGGCCGGCTGGGCCTCAGTTCCGGCCGCATAGCATGGCGTACAGAGCATCATAGAAACAAACAGAATAATGATGAATAATAGTGTGTGAATACGCATACAACATCCTTTCCTTAAAGCCACCATTGGCAGAATTGGTAACACTCAGCATCCAGTTTACCGAGGGCCATCTCACGTGTACGGCCTCGGAGCGTCACCAGCGTTTTTGCGTAACCGTATGAATTCCTTATTCGGCGATCTGATCCAAACCAAAAACACTCATGCGATTTACCCCACAGAATGTAGCAGTCGGCAATATATGTATTGCCGTTGAGCAGCTTGTCCTGGTCAAAACCTGTCGGCAATAAGTCGTTATACAATGTCCGTATAATCGCCTTACTGTCTTCGGGCAAGGCGTGGGCGGTATGCTTGATAGCCTGTACCGTCCACGCCCATAATCGGCCCTTTTCCGGCCAGAACTTGGCGACTTCGAGTTTGTGCTCGCAGGCCAGTTCATAGAGCGCCAGGACAAGGAGCTTTAATTCCTCAACTTGTTCGACCCAGGCCGGGTAGAGTGTGTTCATGCCTGACTTTTGCCCTCGACGTTGCGGCGCTGGCGATCCGCGGTCCGTTTATCCAGAAATCCCTTTGCCGCGATACAGGCGTTTAAGGCATTGGCATTTTCCAGGCACGGATACGATCCGGACTGGAATCCAGCCAGGCGGTCAATGCAGATCGACAGCAAGTCTTCAATCTGCATACCATTGACGCCGGCTTCGTGAATCGGGCCTTTCTGGAATTCAATCAGGCAGCAGGCCTGGCCGTTGCGATCATTATGGCCGTACTGGACCATGTACTTGTGACAGGCGCCGCCGGCACCCGGCTCATCGACGCAGTTGACCAGGGTATGTCTGCTGTCGCGGATCAGCCGATTGCCGTGTTTCATAGGAGCCATGACTGGTGCCTCGGCCAGGACATTGTACTTCTCGAATTCCTCCTTTGGGCACCACGACTGATAACCGGACGGGTACACCACGGCATAGCCTTCCTTGCCGTTTTTGTCCTCCGGCCAGGCCATAACGCCCTTGACGCCGATAAATGCGAACGCCGGGGGGTCATCTGGGCTTGGGTCTTGCTCTATGCACACCTTGTTTGTTTCTAATTTTGTTTCCTCTGTCATAATAAAATCCTTTCTATGAAAATCCATCCCCGCATGAAAAGCGTTGGCGATCAAGAGACCGTCTCTTGAGTCGGCGGGGATGGATGGTTAAAGCGTTTTCCGCACTTCTACAATGAAGCAGCCATCATCTGTTTCAATTGGAATGGTACATTTCCCGGCACCCATATCCAACAGATGGTCTACTAATCTTCTGGCTGCTTCATGGCCTTCATTGAGCGATTCTTCTAATTCTTCACACATGATTGCTCCCTGTGTTTGACATTATGGTCACATTCCTCAACGATCCCCATATCTTCAAATTTAGCCAGGACAAACCAGTCTCCAACACTGACTCGCTCATAGATTTGCTTGTTGACAAACAGCGTTCGCGTTCTGTGTTCTCCGTCCACATAGGCCTTGAAGCGAATAATAAAATCCTCATCGTCATACTCGGTCATGGGCAGCCATGTCACGGACGTGGTTTCTCCATCACAGACCATAATCGGCTGCAAGTAAGTGTCTGTGTGGGCTGGCTCATAAATCTTCTCATAGATTTCGCCCTCGGTGATAGGGTCTTTTCCGCAGCCGGCCAGAAGCGGAATGAATACCAGAAGCCAAAACGCAACCGTTTTCATGCAAATAACTCCTTTCCTTAATCTTTAATCAAACCATGAATCACGGCCATACTACTGGGGGGCAAGGCCATAACCTGGATTCCTAAAACTACATAGTCTTGGTGGATTGCATCCGGAATGCAGTCTGATCCTGGAAACAGCACATAGTCCACATGGACTACCAGAATCTCCCCCGTATAAGCCTGCTTGTCAGGGTCAAAGCTTCGCAAGATCAGGTAGTCGCCAACATCAAACATACGGTCATTTTTCCGGACTTCAAACGTTTTGGCGCCGGACTCGATGTCATTAAAATACTTGGGCCATATTTTCAATACGTGTGTCATTTATTTCCTTTTCCTTTCCAGTAATTTTTGCAACTTGTTCATATCCCGTCGCATCTCTGCCCGGTCAATGATCCGTTTCGCCTGGTCAAACTTATAAAAACCCCGGCATTTCATACACAGCTTGCCATTGGCCTCATAAGTCCCATTCAGTGTCACAGGTGGCATCCTAAAAATAAGCACTTTCTCCCAGTGCTTGTGGCCGCAATAGGGACAGACCCAGTAAACGTAGTTGGATAAACTGACTTTCATTTTTCAACCTTCTCCGGCAGTGCCGGGAATAAATCATTGACGCCGAATTGTTTAACAACCTGATACAGCGTCCTATCATGTTTCGGATCATACACATACGGCAAAAATACCTCCGTAAGCTCCACCTGGGCCAAATCAATCATCGCCATTTGTGCGTCCGTCCAATCCGATACAATCTTCCACGCTGTCCGTTCCGCTTGCTCCAATAACCGCTTCTCCATATCAGGACGATATCTCCGTATCTGACCACGAAGTACCATGTAACAATTCCCAACCTGTGCAGGTAACATGAAATGCACTGGAACCCCATTCACCATCATCGAAAACGCAATCGACTTGACATACCCCGATACCGAATACTGCTTGATAATCTGCGTTGCCTTATGTAACGCCAACACTGATTCGATATAAGCAATGGACCGGCTTGCTGGAACCTGACTGGTATAGTTCTTTAACATTTTTTTGCCTCCAATTGTCTGCGTGTGCTGACATAATTTGATTGTTTGAGTGAATTCATCACATCCACAAGTTGCCGGATTTCCTCGCGGCTCATTTCCTGCCCGTCATCCTCGGAGTCTCGTGGATACAAGGCGTGTTTCTGCATAAAGGCCTTGAACAAGACATCCTTTTCATGGGCATAGAGTCGGCGATAATAGACAAACATGGATTCCAGTTCCATGTGATCCAGCGTGGATAGCTCAAGAAGTAACTCTCGTTTTTTCCTGCGCTTATAGACATTGATTTTTTTCAAGTTCACGATACTGCTTAAGCATTGCATTAAGAGTCTGGATTCCTCGACCGTTTTGTAGCGATATTCTCGCCAGACAGGCTTGCTGAATGTGTGTGGCGAATCAATGTCATCGATGGTCAGACCGTACTTTTGCAATTCGCGCCGCAAAATATTCTCGGCGTTCTTTTTTTCACCGCCGACGCCGCGTTTGGCCAGCATCAATATTTTGGCTAATCGTTGTCTTATAGCGTCCATTAGTCTCTGAGCTCCTGTAATTCTGCACAGGTTTGCGGCAACGTGCAATTTTCCCATTTGTGAAGGATGGACTCCCTGCCGTCTCGGAAACCCAGCTTGTAGGCATTGCGGATCAGGGAACAGATAAACCCGCTGGACATAGGCACTTTTTCGCGTACCGCGGCCCGCATGACCTGGCACAACGTGGATCTCCGCGGGTCCTGTTCAGGATCAAATACATAGACACCGTCGCCCGTGCCGAATACCAGGTTAGCAATGGAGTTGCGCTCTTTAGTCCAGAGTGATTCAGGGATGGCATACCAAAATTCATCACTGAATAAGTGGGAGGCTGCCTGCTTGAGGCGATCCGAAAAATCCTTTTGCATATCGGACAGAGTCTGCTTGAATTCTATCGCAATGACCTTATACCCGCGGCTTGGGTAGAGATTCAGGGCGACTGCATCAATGATGCGGTCGCCGCCAAACGTTTTACCAAATCCCGTGGCAATACGGACCTGCGGTATCACAAACCATTCCGGCTGCATGTACTTGTTTATGGAGGCTCTATAGGCTTTGGATTCAAAGTCATTCATAATATCACCCCTCCTTTGCCATCAGTGCGGCCTTGTACTGGCTTATCGCTTCATCTTTAGTGTCTCCAAAACCTGCCTTGGATGTTTGCAAATCCTCAAAATCAAGACCCACAGCACAAAACTTGTCTCCATCTTTAAAAACCCTAATAGATGGTCCTCCATGAGCAGGGCAAGCAAGCCCCGGAACATACCCATCGTACTTGCCATCTAATCGCCAAAGTCTCCCAGTTGCGTCACGATATTCCTTACTGGGCGGTCTTTCTCCGTATGCTGGTTCGTCGCAAAATCCAGCAGGCATACCACAGCACCACATCGGAACAGAGCATCTTCCAATACCCTGCTCATCAAGCTCTATATGTTTTTCTGTCAATTGCATTTTATTCCACTCCTTTCGATCTGCCTCACATTGCAAAACTGGGGACGGTGTAGTTGGTACGCTTTTTTGCCGGCGGGAAAAAGTAGCTCAGTTTCTGGGCTGCTCGCGTAATGGCCGTGTATCGCCAGCGCCGCGGCTCCCATAAACTGCACTGCTCATCTACGACAAGGACGTGGGGCCATTCGGACCCCTGAGACTTGTGGCAGGTAATGGCATAGCCGTAATCGATCACGGCATAAAATTCACTCTGTTCGTCCGGCCTGAGCAAGCTGGTGTGGATTAAAGGCAGGTACACCTCAGAACCGTCATCCAGCTTGCACATGGCCTTGCACCGCCAGGGCATTCTGTCTTCGTCCTCGATGGACTGGACGGTCATCATTTGCCCATTGAATACACCAAGGCCGTAATTGTTTTTGAGGCATATCAGGGACTCCCCAGGCATGATGCCTTCCTGGGGAAATCCGCGCATGTTCCGTATGCGTTTATTCAGGCTGTCCCGCGTCCGGTTTAATCCGCACAATACAATATCCGCAGCGGCCAGGTCTGCATCGACAGGGTGGCCATAGACAGTATGTACGTCCTGGTAGTGTGTGCCGTGGCGGAATCCATCCTGGCGGATATCGGTCGCAAACTGGATGATGCCTGAGTCGGCTGCCTGGCGGTGGATTTTATCCAGCCTGATATCCGGGTCTCGCATGAGCTTGGGATCGTCGCCGACCGGCTCCAACTGGCCCATGTCGCCGAATAAAAGAATGGGCTTGCCGTAGGACTGCACATCCTCCCACAATTGCCGGCTGATCATCGAGGCTTCATCGATGAGGAAGTACTGGCCATCGACATACTCTTTTTTGAAGAATTTCCCGGTCTGTTTGTCGAAATCATAAATGGTCTTATGGATGGTCATAGCCTGGGGAATGCCTTTTTCACGCAGGCGATAGGCCGCCTTGCCTGTAAACGCACAGACCATGGCATTGGGACACTCCTGCAGGACATACTTGGCAATCGTGGTTTTTCCTGTGCCCGCATAGCCGCCAATACGAAACAACGGCTGCTTGTTTTTGACCGCGGCAATAGCACCATCGACCGCGACTTGCTGTTCTGGACTCAGAATCATTTCCCCCTCCCGTTGAAATAAACCTGGCGGATGAATTCACGGCCCTTAGTGACGTACCGATGCAATGGATAGGCCTGGATGCGGGCCAGCATACTATTAAAATGCCGGGTCCATTTCCAGTCCGACCGCCATTGACGGTAAAAAGACCGCATGACTTTTTGGGGGACATTGACATAGGTGACTGTTTTTGTTTCTTTCATGTGCGTTCTCCTGTAAAAAATGAATGGTTATTTTACGTCGTCGATTCTTGCCGAAACCAGTGACGGATAGTGTATGCGGTTGTAATGGGCCTGCAGAGCTTCCGAGATAATGAAAGCGTCAACCAAAGAAAATGCCTGGGCCTCGGCGATAATATCGGGCCCCTCGATCCCGCTTGTGGTTAGTACGATTCTGTATCTTTTCATGTGCATTCTCCTGCTTAGTTAATGTCCGCTGTCGCGGAAATGCTGTTTTAATAGCTCGTTTAATTCATCAAAATAAATATCTGCAATAATCCAGTTGCCGACAAGCCCAACATCAATATCTATGGTGACTACGTGCCTCTTCATTTCCTTTTTTACGCAATCCACTTGAATGTGCTTTGAGCAGTGCGGCAATGGAGTAAAGCCGTCCGCTTTTTTAAAACACTGAGGGCCTGCAAACACGGTCACAATAGGCCGATTTACGTAAATAACCTGCTTTTCAAAGATCAGCTTTTTTAACTTCTCAATTTCATATCGAAGATTGTGGTTTTCCGTCCTGACTTCATATAGAGTGCCGCCCAGAGCATTGATTCGATCCTTAAGGAACTTTTCCTTTTTGGGCCATAAAAACAGACCTTTAATGTATTTCCATAACATGTGCATTCTCCATTTTAACAGTGATATTCCAGTCTTAATCCGCGTTTCAGCGGCTGGTTTTTAATCCGTTTCTTGATACGCCGGAGTCCATCCTGTTTCCGCCGTATGGCCCGAATACGCCTGGCCAGTGCGTCTTCGCTGTGAATTCCGAACCGGCTCATCAAGGCCCACCGCTGGCCCAGGGATAAGTGCTGGACGTGCTGGCGGCACCCCTGGATCGTGGCACAGACAGGGATGCTGGCGTGATCGCGCAGGCTATTCCATGTGTGAACGTGCGTTTTCATTAAAATTCATCTTCCTGTGGGTTATAGTCTTCTAAGCTGGGCTGCAACTCTCGCATTTTGACATGCAGATACGCCCAGACATCGCGTTTCTTGACCTTGGGGCATTCTGGGAACGTGCGTTCGAATTCTTCAAAGAACTTGTTGCGTCCCATTAATCCACGGCGGGAATCCTTCGTCCATTTGCAGTAGTGGTCATAGAGGTCTTTTCGTTCCACTTCCAGCCCGTCTGCGTACTCACAGGCCTCGCGGAAAAAGGCGATCAAAGGCGATCCCAGTTCGGCTGCCGTCGCCCCGGCCATGCGGCTTCGTTCGCTTTCCAGGAACCGACCGCGGGCCTTGAGTCGAAACAAGGCGGCGATAGCGGCATTGAATATGCCTGGCAATTCCGCTTCCAGCTTGCGTTCAAGGTCCAAATCCTCTTGCCCCAGATAAGACCGTCCGGTCTGGACAAACAGGAAGCGACTGGCCAGGGCGCCGGTTGTATCCGTCAATTGCTGGATACTGTTGGCAGTGATGACAAATCGCACGGATAACTTGGGCAGGTCAATCGGCTCTTTGAACTTCGGGTCAATGGTAATTGGATCCTCGCCGGATATGCCCTTCAAGCGTTCCACGGCGGTGGCCATATCGAATTTCTTGCCCCCGCTGGATGCGTCGGTGATCAGGGCCGCGGTTTTCCCAATCAGGCTCTGCAGACCGCCCTGCGTGGATAAACTGCCTAACGTGGGCATGGTGCAATTGCGATTGCCCAGCAGCTTGTAAATAATCCGTAAAATTGTCCCTTTGCCTGACCGTTTGGGTCCAACCAGGCCCAGTATCTTTTGATACTTGGTTTCCGCTGTCATTAATAAGCCGACAAACTCCATCAGCATGTCAATATCTTCCTGGATGGGCGTCCATTCATAGGCCGGTTTGAACTCGCCTGCAGTGGCGTCTAAATCCATCCCCCGCAGCCTCTGTTCGCATATCACTTGCGGCAAGAAATAGTCCCAGTTTGGACAGGCAGCATCCGGATCATAGGCAAAAAACAAGTGATTCAGGGTAATAAAGGCCGGGTCATGGTCCATCAGAGACGGCGGATTGTGGGTAATATCCAGCAGGCCATTGTTCATGGAGATCAGGCTGGCCGGATCGGGCCGGCCAGCCTGTCCGTCAATCCATGCCGGCAATTCCACGTCGTCGGCCATCCAGACCGTGTCTAAGGCTGACATGGCTGACAAAATGGTTTTAATCGTGCTGTCAGAGGCCTTAAGCGGCACATACGCTTTGCCATTGTCACACTTGACTAACTCGATGTATTTCCAGAGCCGCTTTGTCATTTCGCTGTCGCGGACTACCGAATACTTGTGTCCGTCCCATTCCAGCCACATATCGCGTTTATGACGGTATATGCGGCCCGACCATTCAATATAAGCCCTGGCGATCGTGCCAGGTCGATTATCCGGCAAAAGGTACATCTGCTTGGCATAGTCGCGTGCCCGTTTTGCCGCATCCGTCTGAATGGCCATCAAATCGTCCCAGTGGTGCCCTTCCATGGTCAAGTAATCATGCAGGTCCTTGCCATGGGATTCCGTGAATTCATAGGGCAGCCAGACAATTTTGACCGACTTTGCCACGGGTTTGATTTTTTCCAGTGCCCGTTCCGCGGCGCGGACTCCCGCCTTGTCTGCGTCCATGCAGATATAGACTTCCCTGCCTCGAAACAGCGGGAGCCATTCCTCCCTGAACGTGGACGCGCCGCCTGAACTGGCCGTGGCATAAAAACCCTGAGCAATCGCGGCTAAGGCATCTCGCCAGGCTTCGGCAAAGATCAGGGTTTGCGGATTTTCTTCCTGAATCCACTTTAACCCGAATAAGCCGTGCTCACTGCCTGGCACCATGGGGTATTTTTCATCCCGTCCATTGCGACAATGGATCAATTCCCCTTTGAGGTGGACACGCATTAATCCACAGGCTTTCTGCAGGTGTCCTGGCATATAAGCCGGCAACATCATCCAGGGCTGCTCAGTGTGGATCCATGGAAAGAACTTTTTTAGGGCATCCATAGACAGGCGTTTGATTTCGCACAGCAATGACAGGTCAGTGTCCTCGGCCTGGCGGATGTCGTCGCGTCTGAGCTTTGGCGTTTTTTTTGGCTTGTCCGGCTGCTTGCTTTTAATCAGATCGTACCGCTTCATGTAATCGACGACTTGCCGGTTATCCCAGTCCGGATGAATGCACTGTGCCAACTTAAACAGGTTGGGCTTCCATGTGCATTTGTGGCAGAATCCAACACGTTTTTTTGGACAGATATATAAATGCTGGGACTGGTCGCCGCATTGCGGACAATCGACTCGCAATTGCGACCCCTCTTCCTTGATTTTGAATCCCAGCGATTCCAGATAATCCTTTATCATGACTGCGCCTCATATATTGCTTTACGCAAGGTTGCTGTGTAACGTGACAGATTATGATGTTCCAGGGCCGCCAAGATACGATTTGCAGATTCCAGGGTTAGCCTGACTGCAGAGTGGGCCTGTTCATTCAAAAAAATATCCATGATGTGCTTATTAGCAGCCTTCATGCAGGCGATTTCACGGTCTGCGTCAACCTGGGCTTCTTTTCGCCCATGGATCAGACCCAATTGGTATGCTGCCTGGACTGCCTTTTCAACGTCTATACGCTTTTGAGACCCAGCCATGTTTTTTCGACCCATTCCTTGAGTTCATCTTGAGAATGCACTACGACGACACGGGCGCCGCACCGGGCCATGCGATCCATCACATAGCTCTGCAGGGGTGTCGGCTGTTCGCCTGGCCGCTTGACTTCAATTGCCGCAAATGAGCCGTTGAAGCATGCCAGAATATCCGGACAGCCCGCCTGGTTTGCGACGATGACCTTGATGGCCAGGACTTTGTCCAGCTTTCGCAGGTACTCCATGCACTGGCGCTGGATTTCGGATTCCAGCAGGGGCTTCCTGCGTGAGTTCCTGGCCGATGAGATCAAGTCCTTGCGTGAATGGGGCTTGCCCGCCCGTGGTGTCGTTTTGGAAGTCGATGCCATATTTGCTCCTGAAATAATCCAGTGTGGAATTGACGAGATTGCCTTTGCTTTGAATGGTTTTGTAAATCACCTCATCATACGTGCCGGCGGCAATCAGATAATAATAGGTCGCCGGTCGAGTTTGCCCCTTGCGGTGGATGCGATTAACAGATTGCTCCATGTTCTCATAACTGGCGGTCAGTGAAAAATAAACCGCGTACATGCAGTTGGTCAGAGTGACGCCGTGCCCCAAACTGGCGGGATTGGCCAGGAGCCGCTGCAGCTTGCCCTGCATGAAAGCATCCAGGACTTCATCCCGCCTGGGGCCGGGTTCATCGACCCACAGGATATTGTCCACAGCGCCCAGGATTTGATTTTTTTCGGCCTCGAAATTGTACCAAATAATGCACTGTTCATGGCCGATTTCGTCCAGCAGGTCTTTGAGTTCATTGAGCTTGCTGGCCCCCGTGCGGAATATTTCGTCTTTATTATCCGGGTTATACAAAAATCCGCTGGTTAATTCGCGTAAAGATAAGGCCTTGGTCAGGGCATTTTTGGCCGCAATAGTGTCATTTTCAAGCTGTGCCACCATGTCGTTTTCCATCTGGTCATACGCCACGGATTCAGCGACTGACAATAGAACAGCCCGAATATTGTGGGTTTGTTCAGGCAAGTCCAGCACATCTTTTTTACGCACAACGTGTATCCAGGGCCGCATGGATTCCTTGAAATGGGTTGCCTGCTCACGTTTAAAGCGATACCCTTTGACGGTCGGGGTAATATTGTATGTGGAAAAATAGCGGTTGCGAAAGGCATAGAAATTATCGTAAAAGCCGTGATCATAGTCACCCGGACCCGCGATAAATTTAATCTGTGCCCAGTATTCCGACTCGTCGTTCGGTGCCGGCGTGCCCGTTAAGATGTATCGATGAGGAATGATGTTTCGCGTTTTGAACTTGGATGATCGCCGCTTGATTCCGGCCAGGCTGAGCAAGGCGTCCGTGATCTGCGACTTGTGATTTTTCATTTTGCTGGATTCGTCCACCACGATCACCTGGAATCCGGCATTGGACAGTACATCATAAGACAGCTTGAACGCATCGAAATTGATGATATAGATGTCATACCGCTTTGCCAGCAAGTCTCTGCGTTTCTGTCCAGTGAGGCCCCACAAAGAGACAATGGATAAGTGCGGCGTAAATTTCTTGCAGTCTGCCATCCAGGCTGGGCCGATAATGGAGATTGGGCAGACAACGAGAGCCGGGCCTTTGCCCTGCTGCTTGTAGTAATCGATAATCGACAAGGCCGACAGAGACTTGCCGGTTCCGCAGTCATGGAATAAGGCCAGGTTTTGTGTGGCGGCAATCTCGGCGGCCTTTTTCTGGTGAGCCATTAATTCAAACATAAGTCAATCCTTTCAGTAGGCGGGGGAAAGTCCCCCGCCTACTCCGACAAGGTAGGTGAACACAAATATTAGACAGGACAATCCGACGTATCGGGTTCGCCGGGCTGTTCTGCGTCGCGTTCGGGCTTGAGAGGATTGGACTTGAACTGCTCTTTTAAGGCCTTATACATGTCACTGAGCAGCTTGGCCTGCTGCGAGCCGGCGTCCACTTTGTCGATTTTCTCAATCGTCAAGAGGGACGAATCGAAATCATTGATCTTGGTCTTTTGAAGCCGCAGACTGACCAAAACGGTTTGATAGGCCCCCTTGAATGTGGCGTAGCCGTCCCATTTTCCGGTTGCGGGGTTGGTCGAACCGATAAAGCAGTTCGTGAAGAACTTGTTTAAGCTGCTCTTTTTGCCGCAACTGGTGGAGCGAATGCGGAGGATGTGCGGGATGGACTGGCCTTCCAGCATGACAAGGGCGATATACGATACGCTGCACTCCCACTTGCGGAGATCTTCGTTGTACTGGCTTTTCGGGCAGGCGTCGCATGTCGCGGCCTGGAACGTATCGCCCATGTCCGGCTTGATGCCGTCCGAGGATGCGCACACCGGCATGGCTTCGGTGCCGTCATAAGGTTTGTCGAAATACGACCGCGTTTTTTGCAGGAATACAATGTATCCCCGCAATTCCTTGACATAGGTTTCATCCGGCATGAGGAATTGGTCGTTTTTCTGCATCTTGATTACCGGCAAGGATAATTCCATTACCGGCTGTTCTGAGGCAAAGTCGTCGGCGGATACAGTCGCCAGGGCTTGCTGCTGGGATGGTTGTTTCTGAATTTCTTCGCTCATAAGCGTTCTCCTGATATTGGGGTTGCCGCCCCGTGTTGTGATTTTACTTTCGGAACATCCGAACGTATGTTATTGATTTATGCGTCCGATTCGCTATCGGCCAGCGATCCGTCTTGGATGACAAATCCAACTTTTCCAGATTCGTCAACGCGCTCAATCCAGGCCTGGTAGCCTTCGGCCTCGACCATCTTTGATACCTCGGCCAGGCTTTCAGAGTCCAGATCATTGCCGCTCATACGGATAACACGCAGCGTCGGATTCAGTTTCATGCCGATCGCTATGCCGATTTGCAGTTTTTTGGCCGTGTTGACCTGAGCC
>DLFY01000092.1 GCA_002482415.1 Phycisphaerales bacterium UBA7708 | reverse complement strand
AAAGAGGGTTGGTCTGTCTCGAAATCGGGCCGCAGCTTCTGGTCCAAAAGCACTTGCCGGGCAGTTTTACCCCACAGGATTTTGCCTTTTCCAAAGGTATTGGAGCCTGCTGCATCGGCGGAGCTGCCCCATAATTGGTCCGTAAGCGTCCTAAATTCCGTATCCGAGGCCGGGTAGCCCATGAGACTGGCTGTCTTTTGCGGCCTGGGACCAAGTACAATCCCGCCCTGTTCGACCAGGTCTCTTACTTTTTTCAGGACTGCCAGAGAAAGCACTTTATGATTAGGCAACACCAGCAGGCGATACCGCATTCCGCTTTTCAGAACGATCTGCCCCTCTTCCACCGATGCAAAGTTCAGCAGGGCTTCTTCATTCGTCACGTCGTAATCATACCCCGGCAGCACACCAGCCGGGTCGGACTCCTTAAGCGGCATGAGGTTGGGGACATGGTCGCCATAGTAATACAGGACATCGGCAACAAACTGCCCCTGCTGGACCAGATACTGACAGCGCGTCATATAGCTGATAATGCCCTCGGCCTCATTCCACCAGGTCACCTGCGGATTAAAATGCGTGCCCGCAAAATATTCCTGGCCGGGAAAGCCCATGGATTCAGGCGAACAGGTAAACGTGTGGACAAAGGCCAGATTCAGCCCCGAACAAATCTCGTGGTCAAAACTGGGCTTCTGAGCTTTCCACAGGACGTCGTCCCAGTGCGGGCCAATGGTTGTAAAGGACTCGGCGCTGACCCATTTTTTTCCATAGATATGCGCAGCGGAGGACGATTGCTTGACAAAAAACCGCTGCTCCGGCCTGGGCCGATGCGGCGACGGCGCCCAGAATTCCCCCATCATCATATCATTGCGTCCCAGACATTTAATGGCATCGAACGGCCCGGCGTGAGGGCCGCCGGATTCAGGATGAATGCCGATGTTATGTTCATGGGACAACTCCGCAAAAAGCTGATAATGGTCCGCTACGCAATCCCCCAGTGTCTTGCGGAAATCAGCCAGGAAGCGATTGCTCTGGTCCCTGCTATTGACAATCTTCCCGGCAATCACCGGCAGATACGGCAGTAAATCATACCCGCGATAAGTCTGGAATTGCCGGCGGAAATTCGGCGTCCAATTAGAACCGCCGCATTCCCAACTATCGGTATGCAGGTACTTGAGCGTCTTGCCGGCCAACGGCCCGATGTCGGTCAGGAGCGGTTCGACCGCCGCATTCCAGTAAAAACGCAAAGCCTCGGGATCCATATAATCAATCACCAGTCCCTTCCACTGGCCGCTATAGGTGGACACCTCGGCACCATTGACAGTATAACCAAACCGCAGGACCACCCAGTCGCCCGCAGGGCAATCCCATTGAAGATTTCCCTGTGAATCTATGTTATCGGTCAAATCGAGAATCTGACCGGCCAACACATCCGGCTCGGATTCGACGGATTCCTCTTCCAGCAGAAAACGGCAATCCGGGGCCGACATGCCCAACTCCTGAAACATCGCTTTCAAAGCCAAATCGCGAAGAGGTCTGGATTGCGATGCTGATGAAACCGAAACAGGCTGGTTGTCTTTGCCGACAAAACTGATTTCAGCAATCTGGACATTGCGAGGGGACTGCGATGAATGAGGATCATAGGCATCTGTAATCAACAGGCGAAACAGTGCGCAGGCTGAAGGAGCAAATGTTGTCGATGTTTTTTTCCCATCATCCAGCGTCATGGAGCCAAGCGAGCTGAACACCACGCCATCGGAAGAGCCCTGCAATTGACATGCTTTGGGGCCATATCCGGGACGCCCCTGAATCGTAATGCCGGACAGTGTAGTCGGTTCGGCAAAGCGGACTTCAAGCCATTGCGGCTTCTGAACCGAAGGCCCCTGCCCTGCTGATGTTCCCTCCGAAACCCAGAATGTCTCGATATTTCCATCGATAGCCAGTGCAGCGGGGTATTCCGGCTGAGCGGAACTGGAACGAATTTCGACTTTTCCCCGAGTGGCGGTTTTTTTGACCGGATAAGCAAGAATCGCGATATCGCGATAATAATTGTTTCGTTTCTTTGGTTCGGCAAGCTTCTGATTAACCTTTTGCGGACCAGCAAGAGTCTGTTCCGACCAGGTCAGCATCTTGGCCGCATAATCCGGCGTAATCACCGGGCCGCCGAGATTCCAGCCGCTCTGGATGCTCAGGCTTAACTCCAGACCGAGCCGGTCGGCCTCCCGGACGGCATGTTTGAACAGTTCCCGCCACGCATCGGACATATACATCGGGCCTTCGGGGACCTGCTGATTACCTCGCTGTTCGGCACCGCCGGCGTCGAATATCAGTGCCCCGCTGAAGCCTTTGGCCTTCATTTCCTCCAGGTCGCGGGTAATCGCCTGCTTAGTCACATTGCCGTTAAGCCACCACCAGAAACAGCGAATTCCAAAACGGCTGTCCGGCCGGGCAAATCCTGCCTCCAGACTCGCCATATCCGCAAAGCAATAGCTGGACAGGACCACCAACAAAGCAATTGCCATACTTATCACCCGATACCACCTTGTATAGGCCATCTTGATCCCTTTCATACAGGTCATCATATTGATCTTACTTGAAAATTTCCCGTTTCGGCGCGGCTAAGTACAGAGACATTAACCACTTGCTTCTTTTGCTCGCGGAATAATCATACCCGTTGGGTATCTGTCTATCTTAGTATAGATAATATTGGCAAAGGCAAAAATTAGACATCAATTTTCCCGTTTTTCAGATTTTTGTGAAAATTCAATACAGTTGGCAGGATATGAACAGAAAGGTGCAAAATAAGACCAATTTTATCTTTGTCGTTTTCAAAAAAATACGTTGATAATTGCAGCTCATTCAGACAATATATTTGCATATAGAGTCAATTCCCGGTTTTTGGATACTATAACGGATCATAAGGCGATTGGCCGGAAAGGTTTAAGATGGCACATAAACAGATTTATCACATTTCAGTCCTGCTGCTTATGACGTTATGCCCTGCTCTATATACCTCGTTTTGTTCCGGGCAAACCGACCCGGTCAGTATTCATGTCAACCTGGCCAAAAAGATCGGGCCGATGCGTCCAGTCTGGGCCTGGTTCGGACACGATGAACCCAACTATACCTATATGAAGGACGGCCGGAAGCTGCTGTCGGAACTGGCCGCGTTGAGTCCTTTCCCAGTCTATATCCGTACGCATAATCTGATGACCAGCGGCGATGGAACAGCGGCCCTGAAATGGGGTTCCACCAATATCTACACCGAAAATGAACAGGGCAATCCCGTGTACGACTGGACGATTATCGATAAGATATTTGATACGTGGGTAAGCCGGGGGATGAAGCCGCTGGTCGAAATCGGCTTTATGCCCGAAGCCCTGTCGTCAAAACCGCAGCCTTATCGTCACCACTGGAAGCCGGGAGCGCCCTATCAGGATATATTTACCGGCTGGGCCTATCCGCCAAAAGATTACAATAAATGGGCCCAACTGGTTTATGAATGGGTTAGTCATTCCGTGCAGCGGTACGGCAAGGAAGAAGTCTCAAGCTGGTACTGGGAACTGTGGAACGAACCGGATATCGGATACTGGCAGGGAACCCTCGAAGAATACTGCAAGCTGTATGATTACACTGCTGATGCGGTCAAACGGGCNNGCCAGAATCGGCGGGCCGCATTCGACCGGCCCGAGTGGACAAAGGTCATCACAATTCCTGCGGCAATTTTTAAAGCACTGTGCCGAAGGGACCAACGCCGTTACGGGTAAAACCGGGACCCCGTTGGATTTTATCGCCTTTCATGCCAAGGGCAGCCCGCGCGTCGTGGATGGCACCGTGCAAATGGATATGGGCCGTCAGCTTCGGGACATTTCCAAGGGCTTTGAGATAGTGGCTTCATTTGAGCCGTTCAAGTCCCTGCCGATTATCATCGGCGAATCCGACCCGGAGGGCTGTGCCGCCTGTTCGATGCAGGATTACCCCGAAAACGCCTATCGCAACGGAACCCTGTATTCCAGCTATACGGCCGCTTCCTTTGCCCGCAAATACGCCCTGGCCGACCATTTCGACGTCAATTTCCTCGGGGCGGTTTCGTGGTCATTCGAATTTGAAGATCAGCCCTGGTTTAATGGATATCGGGATTTGTCCACTAATGGCGTCAATAAGCCGGTACTGAATGTCTTCCGGATGTACGGCTTAATGCGAGGCGACCGCGTCGAAGTCAGCGGTGATCTGGCATACGATTACCTGACGGTTCGAGATAAAAGCGTTCGCGGAGATAAGCCCGATATTAATGCACTGGCCGCCACAGACAAGGACGAGATCGCGGTAATGGTCTGGAATTATCATGATAACGACGGGCCAGCTCCAGCCAGTCCTGTGGAAGTCACTATCGAAGGCATTCCGGCAGCACAAGCCCTGCTCTATCATTACCGCATTGACAAGGAACACAGCAATTCCTACGAAGTGTGGAAAAAGATGGGCAGCCCGCAAAATCCCACTGCCGAGCAGATTGAAACTCTTGAGAAGGCCGGGCAACTGCAATTGCTGAGTTCGCCGGAATGGATTAAAATAAAGCAAGGTCAAGTTATAATTCCGATGTTTTTGCCGCGTCAGGGTGTTTCGCTCCTGAAGCTGGATTGGCAGCGTTAGTCAAAATACCACATTAGTAAATGAACCGGAGTATTGTATGAAAGAAACCATGACCTCACGCCAGCGTGTTGTAGAAGCCTTAAATCATCGCACCCCAGACCGCGTCCCGATTGACCTTGGAGGCTTCCAGACGGGCATCCATAAAAAAGCCTACGAAGAACTGATTGCTTATCTGGGTCTCAAAGAAGATATTGCGATTCTGGACCCTGTGCAGCAGCTTGCCAAACCCAGCGAAGCCGTCTTGCAGCGATTCCATGTGGATATACGGTATATCACGACTCAAGGGCCGGACAGCTTCAGGGGCGGGATTGTCAGGAATCGCCGTGATGGCCGTGTCTGGCACGACCTGAAAGATGAGTTTGGCGTCGTCTGGTCGATGCCGGATGACCAGCCGCTGTATATGGATATTTCGCATCACCCGCTGGCCCATGCAACACGAGAAGACATCAAAAGCTTTCCCTTTCCAGACGGCGGAGACCCGACCCGCTTTACCGGTGTCCGCGACAAAGCCCTGAAGCTGCGCAAGGAAACGCCTTATGCCATCAGTACCGGCATCGGCGGTGTCGTCTATGAATACTGCTGGTATATGCGGGGACTGGAGCAATGGTTTGTCGATATGATTGAAAACCCGGCCTTCTGCGAGGCCCTGATAGACCAAACTTGTCAGTTCTGGATGGATTATTACACGGGCTATATGAAAGAAGTCGGAGATATCGTTGATGTAATTATGATCGGAGACGACCTGGCCGGGCAATACGGCCCCCTGTTTGCCCCGGACTTTTACCGAAAAGTCGTCAAGCCCCGGCAGAAGGCACTGGTTCAACATATCAAATCGCTGACAAAAGCCAAAATCTGGTACCATACCTGCGGCGGCTGCAAAGTGTATATCCCGGAATTGCTGGATAACGGCGTCGATATTCTTAACCCCGTCCAGACCAGTGCCGAAGGGATGGACCCGGCCGAGCTGAAAAAGGAATTCGGCGATAAAATGGTCCTCTGGGGCGGCGGCATTGACTCCCAGCATATCCTCCCCTTTGCCAGCCCGGCCGCCATCCGCGACGAAGTCCGCAAAAATATGGAGATATTCAAGACCGGCGGAGGTTATATCTTCAATAATATCCATAATATCCAGGCCGGAGTACCTGCCGAGAACATTGTCGCCATGTATGATGCCGCTTATGAATTTGGATTCTATGATACGAAGTAGGAACAAATTGCCACTGTACAATAAGCAGTGCTTATGGTAATATACCATCCCGTTGTTAACTCTATACTCAATGGATGGTAAATTATGGCAGAACAAGACAATACGAACACAAACAACGGGACGCCGGAGCGAATTGACTTCATCCGGCAGATCGTTATCGATGACAATAAAACCGGCAAATGGGACAATCGGGTTCACACCCGCTTTCCACCTGAACCCAATGGCTATCTTCATATCGGCCACGCCAAGAGCATTTGTCTGAATTTCGGCATCGCAGCCGAATTCGGCGGCAAATGCAATCTGCGGTTTGACGACACCAATCCCTCTAAAGAAGAGCAGGAATATGTAGATTCCATCATCTACGATGTCAAATGGCTCGGCTGGGACTGGCAGGATCGGCTGTTTTTCGCCTCCGATTACTTCGAGCAGATGTATCAGTGGGCTCTGGATTTGATTCGCAAGGGCGTGGCCTATGTCTGCGACCTCAATGGTGACCAGGTTCGCGAGCATCGCGGCACACTGACCCAGCCCGGCAAGGAAAGCCCCTACCGCAACCGCAGCGTACAGGAGAATCTTGACTTGTTTGAGCGGATGCGCAAAGGCGAATTTCCGGATGGCTCCCGGACATTACGTGCCAAAATCGACATGGCCCATCCGAATCTGAATATGCGTGACCCAATCATGTACCGGATTATGCACACCAGCCACCACCGCACAGGCGATGCCTGGTGTATTTATCCGACCTACGACTGGTCGCACGGGCTGGAAGACTCCATCGAAGGCATCACCCATTCGATTTGCACCTTGGAATTCGAAAATCACCGGCCGCTGTACGACTGGTTCCTTGACCAACTGGGCATCTATCACCCCCAGCAGATCGAATTTGCCCGGCTGAACCTGACCTATACCGTCATGAGCAAACGCAAGCTGCTGCAATTAGTCAAGGACAACCATGTCAACGGCTGGGATGACCCGCGTATGCCCACCATTTCCGGAATGCGGCGGCGAGGCTTCAGTCCCTCGGGCGTTCGATCCTTTGCCAAGGTTATCGGCGTCAACAAGACCAACAGCACCGTCGATGTCGCCCTGCTGGAGCACTGCATCCGCGAAGATCTGAATAAGAGTTCACCGCGTGTGATGGCCGTGCTGAAACCGCTCAAGGTGGTTATCACCAACTATCCGGACGGCCAGGTGGAATGGATGGATGCGGTCAATAATCCCGAAGACCCCTCGGCGGGAACTCGCAAGGTGCCCTTCTCGAAAGTACTCTACATCGAGCAGGAAGACTTCATGGAAAATCCGCCGAGCAAGTTTTTCCGCCTGTCACCGGGCAAGGAAGTCCGCCTGCGGTATGCCTATTTTATTAAATGTGAAAAGGCCATCAAGGATGCCGCGGGTAATATTGTCGAATTGCACTGCACCTACGACCCCGCCACGCGCGGCGGTGATTCGCCCGACGGCCGCAAGGTCAAGGCAACCCTGCACTGGGTCGCTGATTCCAATGCCCTTGATGCCCAAATCCGGCTCTATAGCCATCTGTTTACCAAGGAAAATCCGGAAGATACACCCGAAGGCGAACATTTTACGACCAATCTGAACCCGGATTCACTGCAGGTTCTGACCGGCTGCAAGATTGAGCCGCATGTCAAAGAAACCAAAGCCCTGGACCGCTGGCAGTTTGAGCGGATGGGCTATTTCTGCACGGACCCGGACAGCCAAGACGGCAAGCTGGTCTTTAACCGGACCCTGACCCTCAAAGACACCTGGGCCAAGATCCAGCAGAAAGGGTAAAACTCTCCAAATAGTCATAAACCGCTGCAATTAATCGAACTACAGGTTAATTGCAGCGGTTTTTGTATATTCTTTTTGAATAAAATTTAAAACAGAGTTACACGTAGTATAAACCATCTCCTGTCTTCTTATGAACTTATCCTTTATATTGACTTTCCGAGTCCATTTTGCTACTTTAGCAAGAGGGAATGAATTTGCACAAGGAAGGCGATGGAAATTCCTTTTTCACCACCAGATGAGATGCACAACTTTGTCGATAAAAGAGGTAACAAAGATGATTTGCA
>DLFY01000228.1:18674-26678 GCA_002482415.1 Phycisphaerales bacterium UBA7708 | reverse complement strand
CAGTCTTTGGTGGCCTTGTCTTCGATGAGGGTCGTGCGCAGGCCGGAGCGTTTGATGAAACGCTTGCGGACGTCGGCCTCGGACATGCCCAGATACTTTGCCAGCATGGATATTTCTTCGGCACAAATCCAAATATAGCCTTCTTCCGGCCCGGCACAGCAGTTGCCGCAGCCGATACATTCAAAATGCAAACCACAGGAATACCACTTTGATTTCAACTTTTACCTCATTTCTATACTAATTTCATTGCCATACGAGATTGATGTTTCACCATGAAGAGCATGAAGAACAGGGAGTTTTTTTATTTCAGACGCTCATTTTTTTGTCGGCTCGGCGTAATAGCTGCTGACCTGCATGGCGTCCATATCGACGGTGATGCGGAAATAGTCCGGGAAACCGCCGAGCATCGTTGTCATCGACTGCCACTGCGGATAGACGGCCGGGTCGAAGAAATGGAAGACGCAGGTGGTGACTTTGGAATATTGATACCCGCGGGCGCTGGCCACCATGCGATCCAGCTTCTGTTGGGGGATGTTAAGCTGCTCAAGGGCGAACTTGCGGGCGATCACTTCGGCATCCTGCGTTTCTTCTCTGCCGAGCTGGCTGGATTGTACATTGGGCATCACGGGGCTGCAGCCGGACAGGGCCGCTATTGCTAAAAATGCATATACCAGATTATGAATTACCGTTTTTTTCATATTGACCATCTTGTTCTGAGTTTTTTCAGTTCCATTGCCAATTCAAGACGCTTAAATCTTTCGCCCCGCCGGGGCTTAGAAAGAACCGCGATCTTGTTCCGGAGGCTCACGCCTCCGGCTATGATACTTTGTGACCCCTTCGGGGTCTATACCCAATGGAGATAATTATTTCGCGGCGGCAACAGCCCGCTTTTATAACATTCCGGGGGTTTACACCCCCGGCTATTTTATACGACCCCGCTGGGGTCTGAAAACGATTCTCCTCCGAATCTTTCCGGTTTTCATATTTTAACAAAAGTGCGGTTGCGATACAAATACCAAAGTCCAAGCCACAGGACACCGAAGGCTACCAGCGCATGGACCAATCCGGTCCAGTCGCCTGTCCAGCGGTCCAGGCCGCCGACGAGGCGGTCGGCGATGCCCCAGAAATTGAAGACGCTATCGGCCATATAGGCCACAATCGCGTTGGAGCCGATGACGACAAAGCCATAGGCCCACTTTCGCCGGCCCCAGACGTCGATGACCAGGTAAAACAGCCCCAGCAGCATCATGCACATCCCGCCGGAAATCAGAACGAAGGAACTGGTCCAGATGTGCTTGATGTTGGGAAACCAGCCGCTCCACAGCCAGCCGGCCAGCAGACAGGCCAGACCTGCAATCATCAGACCGGCGAATTTGGACAGGCCGGAGGCGGTACTTTTCAGAAACCGCCCGGAAAAGACGCCCAGCAGAACGGTCGCAGCAAAGGTCATGCTGCTGAGAATCCAGGTGTAGGGGGTGCCGTCCTGAAAGCGACCGAGAAGCAGCTTGTCGATATAGATGGCGAGATTGCCTTCGGGGGTGAGATTGCCGGCGCCAAATCCGGGCACGGGAACCCAGGCCAGCAGCGCCCAATAGCCCAGCATCAGGCCGGCACAGATGCCCACCTGCAGGCGGGATTTGCAATGCAGGACAATGATGGCCGCAATCAGGTAGCCGGAGGCAATTGCCTGGAGGGTGTTGCTGTAGAGCTTGAGGGTGTCGAGATTGAATTGCAGCAGATGGCCCTGTTTGATCATGCCCAGAATCCACAGGAGGATCACACGCAGAAGGATGTGGCGATAGAGTTTGAGTTTACTGGTGCCTTCGGCGAGGCGTTTGTCAAATGAAAACGGCATGACCATGCCGACCAGAAACAAAAACAGCGGCATAATCAGGTCTTCAAAATGAAAACCTTCCCAGGGTACATGGCGAAGCTGGTTTTGAATCCATGCGGATATGGGACTGTCGAACGGCTTGACCCCATTCTCAACGACCGCCCCGCCGCCGATGATCCAGAACATGTCGAAGCCTCGCAAGGCATCGACGGAAAGGAGACGGTTGGATTTAGATTGTGTATCAATCATAACTTATGATATTTCACCTTCCCGGGGCACTGTCGGGTCCAGTTGCCATTTCCCGTTTTTATACTCCATCCCCTGTTTATTCCTCCTTGCGGCTAAACCTCCCATATAATATCCGTATTCGACTTCTACTTTATTCTCATTAATCCGTTTTGTAATATGAGCAAATATAATAATTCCATTCGCGCCGGTGAAATTATCCCGAACGCCGGAGATTGGATTGCCATTGGATCGAGAACATTTCTTAATCGTGATACCTGAACCGGAAAGACGCTTTATAAATTCATCCGGCGGATCCTGATTCGCTTCAAATTGTATAAAAATTACCTTGTCAGGTGCTATGGAAATCCAACTTTCCATTTCTTCCCTTATAAGCATTTCCCTTAACGCCCATTCTTTTTCATTTATTGGCAAATTGGCTGAAACCGAATTTACGGGTGCCGTCAAAATGGCTTTTTTTAGAAATGGAGATTCACGGGAATCTTTATTTTCAAAAAGGATAATATCCTTATCTGTTTTTGGCAAAACATAAAAACCATATGCAGAAACGTCCTTCTTTTGAGTTGAATCCTCTTCACAGATATAATAAAGCTCGACTTGGTTATCTGTTTCGATAATCTTAACCAGCTTCAGGCAGGAAGGCTTCTTTATGGGTCCTGTGAAAATCGCAACCACAACACATTTATCAAAATTAATCCGCGGGACATCAGTCTGAGAATAAAGCAAATACATAGCTTCAAGGTCTTTTTGTTTTAATTGTCTATCTTTTGTATCCTCCGCTTTTTCTCTCGATAGCATTCCCTTGTGCTGTCCCCAAAGACTTATCCAATCTTGTTGATTCGTAATCATACAGAAATTAGGCTCTGTGATTTTTGTCTCGGTACCCGTCAAAATAAAATATGGTTCGAAGCTGTTCTCGGCGGGGGCGAACGGTCCTAATGCAACCAGACCTCCCAATAGTATAATAAAACCCTTCAGACCTTTGAGCATAACTTTCTCCTTCAAAAAAATCCTTCCGAATCCTTATTTATATGACAGTGTAAACATATACGGGTGAGCCTTTCGACTCACCCGTATTGGATTGGATTTACCACTTGAGGACACCGCCGGTGTCGGCGCTGGTTGCCATGGCTGCGTATTTGGCCAGGCAGCCTTTGGTAATCCGCGGGGGCCGCGGCGTCCACTGTTTTTTGCGTTCGGCCAGTTCGGTGTCGGATAATTTGATCTTAATTGTGCTGGCGGGGATGTCGATTTCGATGATATCGCCGTCCTTGAGCAGAGCGATGGGGCCGCCGACTGCGGCTTCGGGGCTGACATGGCCAATGCAGGCGCCGCGTGTGCCGCCGGAGAAGCGACCGTCGGTAATCAGGGCGACGGATTCGCCCAGGCCCGCCCCCATGATGTAGCTGGTGGGGCTGAGCATTTCCTGCATGCCGGGGCCGCCTTTGGGGCCTTCGTAACGGATAATGACCACATCGCCGGCCTTGACTTTGCCGCCGAGGATGCCGTCGCAGGCTTCTTCCTGGCTGTCGAAGATGACGCAGGGGCCGGAATGCTTGAGCATGGCGGCGGCAACGCCGGCGGATTTGACGACACAGCCGCTGGGGGCGAGATTACCGCGAAGGACGGCCAGACCGCCGGTCTTGGAATAGGCCTTGTCGAGGGTGTGGATGCAGTCGGTGTTTTTAATTTCGGCAGTTTTAATGCGTTCGCCGAGGGAGACGCCGGAGACAGTCATGCATTCCAGATTCAGCAGGCCCGGAATCTTGCTGATTTCCTTTATTATGGCACTGATTCCGCCGGCGGCATCGACATCTTCGATATGCCAACTGCTGGACGGGGAGACTTTGCAGATGTTGGGGACTTTGGCACTAATAGAATTAATTCTATCCAGATTGTATTCAATTCCAGCTTCGCTGGCTAAGGCGAGGGTGTGCAGGACGGTGTTGGTGGAGCCGCCCATNNCCATGGCCATGTCGAGGGCGAAGGCATTGTCGATAGATTTTTGCGAGATTATAGCTGAGGGTCGGATGTCCTTTTTGACCAGTTCGATGATTTGCCAGCCGGCTTGTTTGTATAATTCCTGACGTTTTGGATCGACAGCCAGGATTGTTCCGTTGCCGGGCAAGGCCATGCCGATAGCTTCGCACAGGCAGTTCATGCTGTTGGCGGTGAACATGCCTGAGCAGCTACCGGGGGTGGGACAACCTGTGCATTCAAGGTCTTTTAAGTCTTCATCGTTGATTTTCTTAGCGTTATAGGCGGCGACACCCTCAAAAATCGTGATTAAATCGGCTGCTTTGCCGGTTTTGGTCTTGCCAGCGGCCATGGGGCCGCCGGAGACGAACAGGGTGGGAATATCGACTCGGACGGAGGCCATAAGCATTCCGGGCGTAATCTTGTCGCAATTAGGAATACAAATCATGCCATCAAAACAATGGGCACGAAGCATGGTTTCTACGGCGTCAGCGATGATTTCACGGCTGGCAAGCGAATATTTCATGCCGGTGTGGCCCATGGCGATACCGTCGCAGACGGCAATCGTATTGAATTCGAAGGGTACGCCGCCGGCATCGCGGATGGCCTGTTTGACCACTTCGGCGACCTTATTGAGGTGGACGTGGCCGGGGACGATCTCACAAAAACTGTTGGCTACCGCAATAAATGGCTTATTTATATCTGTATCTTTGAGGCCGCAGGCCCGTAACAAGCCCCGATGGGGCGCCCGTTGAAAACCGCTTTTGACTGTATCGCTGCGCATTGTTTTACTCCATAAAAGTAGTCTATCTTGCCTTCCGGCCCTGAATTGCCGAAAAGTGCGGGTATTATAACGCGATTTGGGGGCTAAAAAAACCTCTTTTTTNNATTAAGGCCTTATTCTGCCGATACCTAATATACGTATGATTTGAGAATGCCGGTAAAAGAAAACCTTGTCAATGCAATACTTTGCGGTATAATTTTGTTAATAATTTCTAAAAATAAGTTTTAGAAAACAGCTCTACAGGAGAACAATATGGGTAAGACAGTGCGTTGTTTAATGTTGGTTATAGCGGGAACAGGTCTGTTTATCAGCGGATGTGCCAAAGAAGCTCAAGTCCAAACTATCAGCAAGACCCAAATCCCCCTGGCCGTAAAAACTGGTCAATCCGCTCAATTTGAATCCACTTCCCAGTTGATCAAGGACTTCAAATTTGAACAGCCGACTTTGAACAAGAGCCGGGAAGAACAGACCAGTACTGTCGTGACCGTGACGTATGACCAGAAGATTGCTGAAATCCAGTCGGATGGTTCAGCCGTTGCGGACATTACCCTCAAGGCCGTGCAGTGCAAGATGGTCAACAAGAATGAAGTGCGGTATGAATTCAACAGCGCCGATGAGAAGAACAAAGGCGATGCATTGAACAGCATTATCGGCAAGGGGTACCGCATCGCCATCAGCCCGGAAGGCAAGGTTACCGTAGTGGATGCGGCTGCGGCAAGAGCTGTGGTAGTCAGCGGCGAAGGCCAGAAGATCGCCCAGAAGATATTCATGGATGAAAGCATCATAGAACGTCACTCGCTGCCGTTGCCCAAAACAGACATAAGCAAGACCACGGTTCAATTGAATTATGAAGAGAAAAAGGTGGATATTTCGCCCGAGAATACCGTTGTTTACGATATATTCATCAAATCTCTGTCTTGTCAGCGAATCGAAAATAACAATGTCCTCTATTCATTTGACAGCGCCGACTCCAAAAGCAGCAAAGACCCCTTGTTCGGTGTGATTGGAAAGAGCTATCGCATCGCCGAAGAAAAAAATGGGGAAATCAAGGTTGTTGATGCCGGCAGTGTACGCCTGAAAGTAACTGACAAAGAAGCACAAAGAGCCGTCGATGATATTTTTGATAATTTTGCCATCATTGATCGACACAAAAATGCAGGCTCCAGAGATATTGCGACTACAATTCCTTACTGGACAATGGTTCAGCCGTCGCCTCCCGGACTGCTGGCGCCCAAGACATTTGAAAAGGTCTATCTGGCCAGTGAGGCCGGCAAGGATAAGGTGGTCGTAACGATGACTGCCAGGGAAAACCTGGATAAACCCGCCGAGAATCAGGCTGCTGGCGCGTCGAGCATGGGCATTTTTGCCAAGATGTTCGACAACCAGGACGAGTTCACCGGCACCCTCGTGATGAATCCGGCCGACGGCACGGTTTCAGAATACAACGAAACGCTGGTCAGCAGCTATGTTGCCCAGGAAAAACCGCAAAACGCCCCGGCCGATGCCGCGCCGGACACCCTGCTGATGCAGTTGACCTACAGCATCAGCCTCAAGAAAATCAACTAACCCCCTGCCTGTCCAGAGAAAGGATTCGGGATGGTTTTTGGAAGACAGCATTTGACCCGGCCGCTGTACGCGGTGATGGTATGCATGGCGACAGTCCTTATGGGATGCCATGGTCCTGTTCAGCGAGACGAGAATCTGCTGATTGTCAATTTTGAGGAGGGCAAAGTCCTTCGCTACCAGATGACATCCAGTCGGGATGTGACGATAGAACTGACCGGCTCGACGACCGGCAGCAAGCAGGGCCAGCCGCAGAAGATGACCGAATCGATGGACCTGACGATGGCGTACAAGCCCGTCAAGGTGGATCCCTTCGGATTGACGCGGATTGAATGCACGTTTGAGGCGGTCAAGGTCAATCGCAGCTCGTTCAGCGGCCGCGGCGGCACCAGCTCGGATGCCATGGAAAGCCTCCAGGGCAAGACCTTTGCCCTGGAGCTGTCACCGAGCGGTCAAATTGAGGACTTCAGCCAACTGGAGCAACTGCTGCTGGACACCGGCAAGGCGGCGTTTGATACCGCACGCAATGATTTGCGGGTCAAGAATCCGGATATGATTTATGATTTTGTCGCCCTGCAATGGTATTTGTGGGTTTCGATTTCCTCGGTGCCGGACCCGCTGGATGGGGTCAAGCCGGGGATGACCTGGACGAATACGCAGTTGATTGCCTGGCCGGTGCCGATTCCGAATCCGCCCTGCCGGGTGACGACGTTCAAGCTGGATTCGGTCGTTGATGAAAACGAACAGAAAAAGGCCGTGATTGCCAGCACTTATACGCTCAGCGATAAAACCGTGGAAAACTTTCCCAAGCCCTACGAAGGCACATTCCAGATGCGCGGGCTGTTCGGCTTTTTGCGGGATTATAAATTCCAGTCACTGGAAGGCGAAGGTAAACAGGTATTTAACCTGAGCACCGGCACCGTGGAAAGCGACACCCAGAAGTATCTGCTGAAGACCACGGCTTCGTTTCTGCTGCCGCTGGGGGATTCCGTGCCGCATGTGGCCCTCGAGCAGACCCTGCGGATTCAGAAGCTGGAACCATAAATCGGGGATGGAGGAGACGATGGAACGCAACAACCTGTGGGCCCCATGGCGAATCAAATACATTCAGGGGCTGTCCCAGAAAAGTCCTTGTTTTTTGTGTGATTATATCGCCTCGCCGCAGGAGGATGCACAGAACTTTGTACTGTGGCGAACGGCGGATGCGGTGGTGGTGTTCAATCGCTTTCCTTACAACAACGGCCATCTGCTGATTGCCCCGACGCGGCACATCGGGTCGATGGAGCAGGCGACGGAATCGGAGCTGCTGTCGATGACGCGGCTCATACGCGACAGTCAGAAGCTGCTGTCGGCGACGATTCAGCCGCACGGATTCAATGTGGGGATGAATTTCGGCCGGTGTGCAGGGGCGGGACTGCCCGACCACATGCACATCCACGTGGTGCCGCGATGGAACGGGGACACCAATTTCATGCATGTTTGCAGTGATACCGACGTCATCAGTCAGAGCATGACCGACCTGTACGCCCTGCTGCTGGAACAAAGCCGTCAACATCAATTACCGGATACCCAACGGGTATGATTAGTCCGCGAGCAAAAG
>DLFY01000228.1:0-18664 GCA_002482415.1 Phycisphaerales bacterium UBA7708 | reverse complement strand
TACTTAGCCGCGACGAAACGGAACTTTTCAAGTAGGATCAGTATATAACATGCCTTACACTCTTGCCCCATACGCCGTCACAGAACATAACAGCCGGGGCAGGCAATTCCCGGAAAAGCTTCATCGGTATCGTGCCGACTTTGAGCGCGACCGCGACCGCATTATCCACTGCGCGGCGTTTCGTCGGCTGGAGGGCAAGACGCAGGTCTTCACCACCGGCCTGAACGACCAGTACCGGACCCGCATGACACACAGCATTGAAGTCGCCCAGATCGGGCGGACGATTGCGCGGGTGCTGAATCTCAATGAAAGCCTGACCGAGGCGATCTGCCTGGCTCATGATCTGGGGCACAGCCCTTTCGGCCATGCGGGGGAAACGGTACTCAACGAACTGACCGCCGATGTCGGCGGATTTGAACACAACCGGCAATCGCTGCNNTGGAGCATCCGTATCCGGCGTTTGCGGGATTAAATTTGATGTATGAAACGCGGATGGCGCTGGCCAAGCATCAAAGCCCCTATGATAAACCCGACGGATCGGCGGAGGCCATTTGCCTGGAAGGTCGGATTGCCGATGTCGCCGACCGCATTGCGTATAACTGTCATGATTTGGAAGACGGCCTGCGTTCGCGGCTGCTGAATGAAGAGCAGCTCAAAGGGATAGCGTTGTATGAGGAGGCCTGCCGTACGGTCGGGGCCGAGCAGATTGATGACATTGTCATCCGGCGGACACGGATTTCCAAGGCGATTCTGGATTACCTGGCGATTGATGCCATCGAGACCAGCAGGCAGCTTCTGGAGAAGCACCGTATTGAGTCGCTGGAGGATGTGTACGGCTGCCCGGAGCGGCTGATTGACTTGTCGGCGGAGGCGGAAACCAAACTGCGCGAGCTGGAACGGTTTCTCTATACGAATCTGTATTATCATCCGAAGATTGCCGGACAGGCACAGTCCATCCGCGGATGGCTGACCCGGCTGTTCGAGAAATACTGCACCAGGCCTGAGCAGATGCCGCATTATTATCAGCACATGATTGCCGCGGAAGGCTTGAAGCGGATTGTCTGCGATTATGTGTCCGGGATGACGGATCGCTATGCGATGAGTATGCAGGAGTGAATCGCCGGATATGGACCGACATGAACCAGACTTTACCCTCGATGCCCTTGCCGCCCGGCTGGAAGACTGCCCGCTGCCTGCGGGCCTGAGACGGACCCTGCGGCAGGGGATTGTCCGCAGGCTGATTGACTGGCTGCAAAACGGGCGTATCGATTCTGTGACGGCTCGGTTTATTGACCAGTATCCTGCATGGTTTCTGGCCCATCTGCCGCTGCGGCTATTGCCGGCGCGCTGGCATCGTTTTGTGTGCGATCCCCGGCGGTTGACCCGACATATCGGGTGCCGGCTTCGGCTGCTTGGGCGACAGTTTGGCGGGATGGCCGCACAACAATCACCCCAGCAGAGTCGGTATCTGCATATACCTGTTGTCGTGGGGCTGATTTGGGCTTTGCTCATCGGTTTGCATCAGATGCATTATCAGCGGATTGGCACGATGCCGTCATGGAATAATTTGTGGTACCTGAAAAGTCTTTGGGCGATGACAGCACCGCTGTTGTGCGGAGGATTGATCGCGGGATTTGCGGGAGGAATGCGATTATTCAAGAAAATCAGGATGGCAATGCTGGGGGGATTTACGGCGGCGATGGTTTACAGTATCGGGGCGTTTTATCTTGAAAAGACCTGGCGGCAGGATTATGTGCCGTCTCTGGCTGCACCGCTGGTGATCAGGCTGCTTGTCTTTATTCCGCTGTCGGGATTGTCAGCCGCGATGTACGAGTATATTCTGTTTATTTTGCGATCCAAAGCGGGAAAGGATTTCTGATGAATCGATTATGGACAAGCGGTTTAGGGCTGGGGCTGCTGCCGGGGGCGCCGGGGACGTGGGGATCGCTGCTTCCGGCGGTGATATTCATGGCGGCGGGGATTTTGTTCGGACCCGAAGCGGCAATCTGGGCGATGGCGGTTCTGCTTGGGGCGGGATGTCTGGTTTCGGTGGTATGCTCGCCTTCGGTAATTGCACAAACGGGTCGAACAGACCCGGGGCAGATTGTCAGCGATGAAGTCGCGGGGCAGGCCCTGGCGTTGCTGCTGGCGCAGTTGATTGCACCGCTTGATTTCTGCTGGATGTCGGCATTTCTGTTTGGTTTGTTTCGGTTCTTCGACATCGTCAAGCCGTGGCCTTGCAAAAAGCTGGAAAAACTGCCGGCCGGCTGGGGGATTCTGGCCGATGATCTTGCGGCAGGACTGTGGGCGGCGGGTGTCTGGATTGCCGGGCGAACACTGGCTTACTGGAATGGTCTGCCGCAGGAAGAAGCAGCGATAACGGCTGCTTCCACCATCCTGCTGGGGGCCGTACAGGGATTGACTGAGTTTCTGCCGGTATCGTCGGAAGGTCATCTGGTTTTATTTCAGCATCTGCTGCCGGGCATGGATGCAGAAAATCCGCAGATGATTGTATTTGACCTGGCGCTGCATCTGGGGACTGTCTTGTCTATTCTGATTGTGTTTCGTAAAACCATCGCCCGATTTTTTGCCGGGCTTGTATCGTCGTTCAAATCCGGGTTAAAACCAATAGAACTGGTTCAGAAAAAAGCCCCGGTGCGACTGGCCATTCTGGGGATTGTTGCGACTATTGCGACCGGAGTCCTGTATATTCTTTTTGATGATTTGCTGGAATCAGGACGCGGGATGTTCGGGCTTGGGTTCTGGTGGGTGGTGTCGGCCTTGTTTCTTTTCGGGGCCGATTTTCGCAAAGGCCATATTGGTCTCAAACGGTTTGGATTCGGGGCGGCGGTTCTGATCGGGCTGGCACAGGGGCTGGCGATTTTGCCGAGTATGTCCCGCAGCGGTTCGACCATCTGTACGGCCATTCTGCTGGGAATCCGTCCGCGATGGGCGGTGGAATTCAGCTTTTTGATTTCCATTCCGGCTATCCTGGGAGGGGCTGCAATCAAAGCCATTCAAAATATAGACTATCTGTATAGCGGCAATTTCCCTGTCATGCCCACTTTGGCCGGGATGATTGCTTCCTGTATCGTCGGGATATTTGCATTAAAGATACTGATTGCAGTGTCACGGAAACGAAACCTGAAAATCTTCGCCCTGTATTGCCTGATTCTGGCGATGATGACTTTTGTGTCTTTGCTGTAGTATTCAGCTATTATATATCTATATATGCTCATAATTTTAAAAACTTGCTTATCTCCACACGAATAAATCTTGTAAAAAAGCTTAATTTGTGAGAAAATGATGTGTTGATTGTGTGATTGTTTTTGGAGATAGAAAAATGACCAATAGTTTTGGGTCGTTTTGTGACGATTTTTATGTTGATTTATGCGTAAATACCCAGCTTGAGCTGCCGGCTGAGCGGGATACGGTCTTGAGTTTTTTCGAGCAGTTGCGTAAGCGATTTCCGAACATGCTTCACTTTTCCAAGCGAGATAACGGGGAATTTTTGCTTGAAGAAGAGAGACAAGGTCAGAAATATCGCTGGGTCAGCCTCGAATCCGAACGTATCACCGCCGGGTGTGCGGAACCTGAAAAGCTGGGTGAGGCGTATGCGCTGCATTGCGAGGTGCTGGAACTGATGCCCTATATGCTGGGGGTAACTGCGCTGGATGTGGATTCGATTGATGTGACCTTCACGATGGATTTTGATTATCAGGGCAATCATGATGAAGTGATTGCAGAGGCCCTGCTGGCGGGTTCGAGTTTTGGGTCGCTGTTTGAGATCGGCGGGGCCAAGACCATCGGCTGCAATCCATCGGTGATTGTATCGCTCAGTGACGACTTTCGCACGCAGGCGCGGGTTGCCGTGGAATCGCGAACGAGCATCTATGACATGAAAAATGAGAAATTCAAACAGGATGAGCCGATCAGCCTGTACTTTACCATACGCCGCTATCCCAACCCGGCGATGTCGGCGGAGCTGATTGAATCGTATCGCCAGCAGTGCAAACTGGGAGAGCAGTTGATGTTCGACCGGGTGCTGCCGTATTTTGTACAGCCTCTGGTCAGCGCGATTGCCCAGAGAAGATAATGGTTATTCAGGGAAGGACTTATCAATGAGCATTGAAGCACCTCTGAGCAAGTATCGTAAACACAATTTACTGATTATCATTGCCATTCTGACCGGAGCGGCCGGGTGGTTTTATTATGACGGCCATTATCACCAGAAATTCATCCAGGAACACACGCTTGAGGACGGCAGTCCTGACAGCACGCTGTATTTCAACCAGAAGAGTCCTCCGTTCATGCTGCTTGGGGCGGCGGTGCTGGGCACTCGCCTGTGGATGATCAAAAACAAAAAAGTCGTCGCTGATGAGCAGGGTCTTCGGTATGAAAAAATCTCTATCCGTTACGACCAGATTGAAAGTATTGATAAGACGCACTTTGGCACCAAAGGCTATTTCATCATATATTACACTGACGGCGGCCAGAAAAAACAGCTTCGCCTCAGTGATCGCGGCTTTGACAACCTGCCGACCGTATTGGATCATCTCGTGGCCAAAATTACGTCATAATAGATAAGGACAGACTGGATAGACAATGAATTTCTGTGTAGTAGGACTTCAGTGGGGAGACGAAGGCAAGGGTAAGGTGGTTGATATTCTTGCCGAGAAAGCGGATATTGTGGTACGTTACGGCGGCGGGGCCAATGCGGGCCATACCGTCATCATCGGCGAAACCAAATTCGCCCTGCACCTGATGCCTTCGGGTGCGGTGAGGCCCAATACGACTTGTGTGATTGGCAACGGCGTCGTGGTGGATCCGGCGGTGCTGCTGGAGGAAATTGCCGGGCTTGAGGCGAAAGCTCTGAGTCTGAAAGGCCGGCTGTGGGTCAGTGCCTGTGCCCACGTGGTGCTGGATTATCATAAACTGGAAGACCGTCTGCGGGAAGAAGCCCTCGGCGCCGGGAAAATCGGCACGACGGCCCGCGGAATCGGTCCCTGCTATGCCGACAAAACCGGACGGAGCTTTGCCGTGCGGATGGGCGATCTGCTCGATATGGCGACATTGAAACAAAAGCTTGAGCATATTGTCGCTTATAAAAACAAGCTGTTTTCGGCACTGTACAATGCGGCGCCGATTTCCTGCGATGAAATCTATCAGAAATGCCTGGACTACAGCAAGAAACTCGGGCCGTACATCTGCAATACGACCGAATTGCTGCACAGGGCACTGGATGAAAAGAAAACCATTCTGTTTGAAGGCGCCCAGGGTTCGCTGCTGGATATCGATCACGGCACGTTCCCGTTTGTGACCAGTTCCAATGCCAGTGCGCTGGGGCTGGGGCCTGGATGCGGTGTGCCGCCGCAGCAGATTCAGCGTTTTATCGGCGTGGTCAAGGCCTACACCACCCGGGTCGGCAGCGGGCCGTTCCCGTCCGAACAGGATAACGCCATCGGCCAGCGCATCCGTGACAAAGGTCATGAATACGGCACTACCACCGGGCGGCCTCGCCGCTGCGGCTGGTTTGATGCAGTTGCGGTACGCTATTCGGCGGCCATCAGCGGCATCACGGATATTGCCATGATGCACCTGGATACACTGGCGGGACACGAGCAACTGAACATCTGTCATGCCTATCAGATTGACGGCAAGACAACCGACTTTTTCCCGGCCGATTCCAATCTATTGGCCAGGGCCCAGTGCGTCTATCAGACGGTGCCGGGCTGGAAAGAGGATTTAAGCGGCATCAGCCGGTTTGAAGACCTGCCCCAGACGGCACAGAATTACGTCAAAACTGTTGAGAAAATCATCCGGGTTCCGATCAAGATGATCGGCGTCGGCCCTCGACGGACCCAGGTTATCTATCGGTAAGCACTGTGAACAGCGACTTCCAAAGCAAAAAAGAACATGCCGCCGGACGCCTCGGCCTGGAGCCTGCAGGAATTCCCCGTCATATCGCCATCATCATGGACGGCAATGGACGCTGGGCCACCGAGCGAAATCTGCCGCGTTTTCGCGGGCATGAACAGGGCGCCAAGGTCGTACAGACCATCGCCCAATATTGCGTTGACAACGGGGTGGAGTTTCTGACGCTGTATTCGTTCAGCATGCAGAACTGGAAACGGCCCAGGGATGAAGTTGATTTCCTGATGCATCTTTATGTCATTTATCTGGAAGCAATCCGTCCTCAGTTGATGGAAAACAATGCCCGTCTGATTCATCTGGGCCGGCGAGACAAGCTGCCCCAGACGGTTCTGGATGCAATTGATGAAACCATGCGCATCACCGGCACAAACACCGGACTGACCATCGGGCTGGCGCTGAACTACGCCTCGCAGACGGAGATTGCCGACGCGGCGGCGAGCATCGCCCGCGATTGCCTGGCGGGAAAATTAAAGCCTGAAGCCATCGACGAAAAACAATTCGCCAGACATCTTTATACGTCTGGCTGGCCGGAAGTGGATTTATGTATCCGTACCAGCGGCGAGATGCGCATCAGTAATTTCCTGCTGTGGCAGATGGCCTATTCGGAATTTTATGTCACCCCGACTTACTGGCCGGATTTTACCGAAGAACTGATGGACAAAGCNNAACCGTCGATTCGGCGACGTCAAACCCGCCAAGACTCAGTAATCCCTGACTGCCATGCTGAAATACCGTCTTATTTTCGGAACATTGATGACCGCCCTGTTTATCGGGCTGATACTTTTAGATGCCTGGCTGGACGGCACCCTGCTGGCAACGCAGCAGCCGGCCGCGGTTGGGGCTACGATTTTATGCGGATTACTTGCCCTGATTGCCATTCCGGCCCAGCTCGAACTGGGCAAACTGGCTCGACAAAATGGGGCATTGATATTCACACCAATCGCCCTGCCGGCAACGGTATTGATGGCCCTAACATTCTACCTGAAACAATTTGAATTATTTTCTACCCATATCTATACATATTATGTACTCCTTTTGCTTTCCGCTGTAGTTTTGCTGAGTTTCCTGACCCAGGGAGTCCGCTTTGGGGTTCAGGGAGTTCTAAAAAATTGCTCGGCAACGGTGTTTTCGGTAATGTATCTGGGATTATTGTGCAGCTTTGTGCCGGCCATCCGCATTCATTACGGGGTCTGGGCTTTTTTGATGTTTATTTTCACCGTAAAGTGTTCTGATATAGGGGCTTACACAGCAGGCAGATTGTTCGGCAAACACAAAATGGCTCCCTCGATTTCGCCGGGTAAGACCTGGGAGGGTCTGGCTGGGGCGGTGGTCTTTGCCGCGGTAACAGGCTTCTGTTTTTCCCATTTTTGTGGTATAATGCCCTCGTTGGCCGGGCTTTTGTTTGGAGCAATCTTTGCCGTACTCGGGCAAATGGGAGATTTGGCCGAGTCGATGCTCAAACGGGATGCAACGGTCAAAGATTCCGCAAGCCTGATACCGGGCTTTGGCGGAGTCCTGGACGTAATTGATTCACCGCTGGCGACCGCACCAGCGGCGTTTGTCTATTTCTGGTTATGCTGCGGCATCTAAGGATTCAAGTTGGAAATACATATAGAATTGGAATCGCAGGCACAGCGGCTCGAACTGTTCGGGCCGGCGGATATCCATTTGCGCCTGCTGAAAAATAATCTCAATATTCAAATCACCGCCCGCAACGGCAGCATCATCCTGACCGGTGAGCCGGATAATGTCCGTCGAGCCGCGGAAATCATCGACCGGATGCAGAAGCAGATTCTGCAGCGAAGGCAGTTGAATGAAAATGATGTGCGGGAATTCCTGGCCCATTCGATTATGACCAAGGCCCGGGCCGAACGCAATGATGTGATCGAAGTGTATTCGCACAAAGGGATTATTGAGCCTTTTACCGCCGGGCAGTACCGTTATATCGAAACGATGCTGAAAAACGATATGACTTTCTGCATCGGGCCTGCCGGGACAGGCAAGACATACCTGGCGGTGGCGGTGGCGGTGTCCATGCTCAAGAAAAAACAGATTCGTAAAATCGTTCTGGCCCGCCCGGCTGTCGAAGCGGGCGAACGGCTCGGGTTTCTGCCCGGCGACTTGCAGGCCAAGGTTAATCCGTATCTGCGTCCGCTGTTTGACAGTCTCGAAGACATGATGGAATTCGGCCAGATGCGCAAGTTCATGGAAATGGATATTATCGAGGTGATTCCGCTGGCCTTTATGCGGGGACGCACGCTCAATGAAGCGGTAGTCATCTGCGATGAAGCCCAGAACACCACGCCCTCACAGATGCTGATGTTTCTGACGCGGCTGGGGCGAGGCTCCAAGATGATCATCACCGGCGACACCACCCAGACCGACCTGGAAAAAGGACAGGTCAGCGGCCTGATTGACGCCTCCAGAAAATTACAGGATGTCTCCGGGATCGGCTTTGTGGAACTGGAACGGGGTGATATTGTACGTCATAATCTGGTGCATCGCATCGTCCAGGCATACGACCAGACCAAAAAAGAATCTTAACAGGCTAAGACGTGTTTTTTCTGAAGAAAAAAATCAGCGCCAGGCGACAGCAGGTTCGCAATACGATTGCCGCCGAACGGCTCTNNACCGCACCCGGCGGCGATCGGCGTGCTGCTGCTGTTTATGGTCGGAGCCGTCTATCTGCTTGGACTGGATACCAAAGGCAAGACCGTTTTCACCGTTTTGTTCTCCAGTTTCAAACCGCTGGCGGAACTGGCCGCACTGGCAGTCATTGTTGTCCTGACCTGCCTGGCTGCGGCGGTTTATATCAGGCACTATCAGCCGCGCATCATCGGCAGAAAATCCCGCTGTCTGAACCTGGCGGTTTTGCTGTGGCTGCTGCTGGCGCTGACGCGCATCGGGTCGATGTACCCGGAATGGGAATACCTGGCGACCGGAACGGTTATCACTGCGGCGATGATTATGACCATTGTATATAACCAGCGGTTTGCCATGGGCATCAGCCTGTTTTATTCGATCCTGGCCTGTTTTGCGGTGGGACGCATCGCCACGGTGGAACTGTTTTTGACGATGATGTCCGGCGCCACGGTCTGCTGCTTCAGCCTGCGGGAAATCCGCACCCGTATGAAACTGGTCCAGGTGTCGGCAACGGCGGCGCTGATTGTCTTTATTATTGCCGCCGCCATGCAGACCATTCAGGTTCCTCTTGAGGAGATGGTCAAGGAGCGAACCACCGGCGAGATTCTGCGGAAAATTTTAAAACCGGCTTCCTCCGCCGCCGTGGTAACGATTGCCGTGGGCATCATCATTCAGGCCTTCCTGCCGATTATCGAGCGGGTCTTTAAAATTGCAACCAGCATGACGCTGATGGAATACAGTGACGCCAATCAGCCGCTGCTGAAAAAACTGGCCATGGAAGCGCCGGGGACTTTCAGCCATTGCCTGCTGATCGGGTCGATGGCGGAACACGCCGCCGAGGCCATCGGCGCCAACGGCCTGCTGTGCCGGGTGGGCTCCTATTATCATGACATCGGAAAAATCAACAAGCCCGGCTATTTTGTCGAGAACCAGATGGGCTCGGTCAGCCGGCATGAACAGCTCTCGCCGGCCATGAGTCAACTGGTTATCGTCGGTCATGTCAAGGACGGCATCGAAATCGCCCGCGAATACGGGCTGCCGTCGGTCCTGCGGCAATTTATTGAAAGTCATCACGGCACGACGCTGATGGAATATTTCTATAACGAGGCTAAAAAACGTCAGGATGAAAAGATGTCGCCGGTGTCCGAGGCCGAATTCCGCTACCCCGGCCCCAAGCCGCGAACGCGGGAATCGGCAATCGTGATGCTGGCCGATGCGGCCGAAAGCGCCGGACGCAGTATGACCGAACCGACGCCGACCAAGATTGAGTCGCTGGTGCATTCAATTGCCATGAAACGACTGCAGGACGGCCAGTTCGATGAATGCGACCTGACGCTGAAAGAACTCAGCCGGATCGAAGCGGCGCTGGCCAAATCGCTGGCGGCCCATCATCACAGCAGAATCGCCTATCCCAGACTAAACGGCTCCGAAGAGAGCCAGACTCGTCCCGCAGCAGTTGCAGGCGTTCAACAGGCACAATGAAAACACAAAGAGCATCCATTTGGGTACACCTGGACTGTCGGGTCCCCTGTGCGGACCTTGATACGGCCCGGCTCCGGCGACTGGCCCGAAAGGTCTGCAAACGCTTTGACGCCGTGCCGGCCCGGGTTTCAGTCAGTATTGTGGATGACGGGCAGATTAAAATCCTGCACAAACAGTTTTTCAATACCGCCAAAACGACCGATGTCATCAGCTTTGACCTGACCGATGAGCCGGATTCGGTCCGCGATTTTGATATTATTATCAATATTGACCAGGCCCGCCGCCAGGCTCAACAACGCGGACACACCGCCGAGGCCGAGATGTCGTTATACCTGGTCCATGGCCTGCTGCACCAGCTCGGATTTGACGATCTCGAGCCGGCACAGGCACGTCGTATGCACGAGCAAGAAGACGCCATCCTGCAGGATGCGGGATACGGCAAAGTCTATGATTCGACAAGGAAAGGATAATCCGTCGTGGACGATACAACATTGACGATCGTTTTAATCAGTCTGCTGACGATGCTGTCGCTGTTTTTTTCGCTGCATTCGCTGGCCTTGCGAGGCATGAGCAAGGTCAAGCTGCACGACGCCTTTCGCACCGCCGGCAAGGATGCCCATTTTGACCGGTTCTATCAGCAGAGCGAAGCCATTAATCTGACCTGCGGTTTTTTCCGGCTGCTGGCCAACACCGGCATTATCCTGGGCCTGACGCATCTGTTTGCCGATCGCCATTACCTTGTCACGCTGATTGTCAGCATGGTGCTGATCGAGACCTTTGCACTGGCGATTCCCCATTCCTGGTCCAAGCACGCCGGCAAATCCATTCTGCCGAGGACGTATCCATTGATGGCGTTCATCCTGATTCTGATGAAGCCGATTCTGCAGATTTTCGTCTGGCACGACCGGCTGGTGCGTCGGCTGGCCGGGGCACCCAATCGCTCCACCGATGAAATCATGGAAGAACAACTGCTCAGCGCCGTCGAACAGGGAAAGCTCGAAGGGGTCGTGGACGACGAAGAGATGGACATGATTGAAAATGTCCTGGAACTGGACGAGACGACCGCCGAACAGATTATGACGCCGCGGACCGACCTGATTGCGCTGCCGTCGGATGCGGATTTATCCACCATTGTCAAGACGATTTCCCACGCGGGTCACTCCCGCATTCCGATTTACGAAGGAACCATCGACAATATCGTCGGCGTGCTGTATGTGCGGGACCTGCTGTCGGAAATCGGCGGCGACCCCGGCACATTCAGCCTTCGCAAAAAAATGCGTTCTGTGTATTTTGTGCCGGAGACCAAACCGCTGCGGGATCTGCTGCACGAGTTCAAAAAACAGAAGCTGCATATCGCCGTCGTGCTTGACGAATACGGCGGTACCGCGGGTATTGTCACCATCGAAGATATTCTTGAACAGCTTGTCGGAGATATCGAGGATGAGTACGATACCGACCAGACCGAGGCTTTCAAGAGCATCAGTGATACGATCACCGAAGTTGATGCGCGGATGTACATCGACGATGTCAACGGCCAGTTGAATATTGAATTGCCCGACGAGGAAGACTACGACACACTGGGAGGATTTGTCTTTTCGCATCTGGGGTACATCCCCAAGACAGGCCAGACGTTTGATTATCAGGGACTGCGATTTACCATCACCGGCGCCGAACCCCGAAGTGTGCGCCGCGTGCGAATCGAAAAACTCCAGCCCGAAGACGAGGAAAAGACATAAGGAGACCCCGCCATGCTTGAAAAAGATCAGGCCATCTGTCTGCGGGCGGTCAATTATTCCGACACCTCGCAGGTGGTCACCCTGATGACCCGGGACCACGGCAAAATTGCCTGCATGGCCAAAGGGTCCAAACGTCCCAAATCGGCGATGGATGGGGCGATTGAGCCGTTTTCATTCGGGCCTGCGGTTTTTTCAGCACCGAAAGAGGACGGCCTGACGACGTTAAGNNTTTCGTCCGCTGCGGCAGAATCTGTTTGCACTGAACTGCGGGCTGCTGGCGGCGGAATTGATGGAGTCGCTGACCGAAATGAACGATCCTCATCCGCAGCTTTTTGATGCCTTTGTGCATTTTCTGGATTCGGTTCAGAGTGTCTCGCAGACCGCCGCTCAATTGGCTCACATAATTGCCTTTGAGCTGACTCTGCTGCAGGAAATCGGAATCGGCCCGGTGATGGACCGCTGTGCCAATTGTTCGGATGCATTCGGCAGCCGATGGAAATACGCGTATTTTTCCAGCGAAGCCAAAGGGCTGCTTTGTCCGGGATGCGAAAATGCATTTGTGGAAAAAATCCGGCTGGAGATTCATGCGGCCGCGGCATTGTCCGAGCCGCAGCGGCTTTCCAAAACATCCGAAGCCCTGCTGCGTCAGATTCAAAATGCCATGCTGCACCATTTCACGCAGTTGCTTCACCGCCCGCTTAAACTGGCACAGTGGTTTTTGTCTTAATCTACTGATCCTGTTTACAATTTCCCGTTTCGGCGCGGCTCAAGAGCNNTTTATCACCGCGGCTATGTAGGGTAACTTGACCCAGTGAATACTCGCGGCATAAAAGCGGCCCGCGGCCGTCGCGGAATAATCATACCCGTTGGGTATAACCTTACTGCTCTTCAAATAATTCCGGCTGGGCGGCCGCTGATTCTTTTTTGGTTTGCGGCATGGTCAGACCGAGATGGTCGTATGCGGCACGCGTGATTTCCCGACCACGTTTGGTCCGACGGACAAAACCAATCTGCAGCAGATACGGCTCGACCACATCTTCCAGCGTATCGCGTTCCTCGCCGAGGGTCGCGGCAATCGCCTCAATTCCGGCCGGGCCGCCTTCATACACCTGAATCAGGGCCTTCATGAACGCCCGGTCCAGATCGTCAAGCCCCAAGTGGTCAATCCGCTCCATTTTAAGAGAATTATCGACAATATCCCGCGTCAATTTGCCGGTGCCTTTGACCTGGGCGTAATCGCGCACCCGTTTGAGCAGTCGGTTGGCGATACGCGGTGTTCCCCGGCTGCGGGCGGCAATCATCTCGAGCGTTCCATCCTGAAAAGACAGTTCCAGCAGCTTGGCTGACCGACGCAGAATGGAAGTGAGTTGTTCAATCGAATAAAACTCCAGATGATACAGCATCCCGAACCGGCTGCGGAGGGGTGCACTGAGCAGCCCCGCCCGTGTTGTCGCGCCAATCAGCGTGAATCGCTTCAATGGGAAATTAATCGTCTTGGCATGCAGGCCGCTATCGACGGTAAAATCGACCTTGAAATCCTCCATCGCCGGGTAGATGAATTCCTCCACGGGGGCGCTGAGCCGATGAATCTCGTCGATAAAGAGAATGTCGCCGGTGTTGACATTACTCAACAGGCCCATGACATCGCCCTGTTTGGTCAGCGATGGTCCGGAGGAGACGCGGATGGCCGCGTTCATCTCGTTGGCAATGACATTGGCCAGGGTGGTTTTGCCCAGTCCCGGCGGGCCGTAAAACAGGATATGCTCCAGCGGTTCGCCGCGCTGCCGGGCTGCCGCGATGGCAATCGACAGTTTTTCCACGACGTTGTTCTGTCCGACGATTTCTGTCAGCCGTTTGGGACGCAAGGCGGTATTAAACTGCTCTTCCCGGTCTCCGCCGCTGTCGGCACTGATAACACGATCTATAGCCATGCTGTTCTCTGCAATCTACCCTTCGCCATCGTTTATACTTCAATCCCCTGCTTGACCCGGTAGGCCAGCGGGACCAGTTGCTCGGCGGTTTTGACCTCCGGATGCCGCCGGCAGGTCAGTTCGATCAATTCCATCGCCTCGGCCCGCTTTTCGCCCCAGGCGATCAATATCTCCAGCGCCTCGGTCTGGAATGTCGCAAATGCCGCACGCGGACGGCCTTCGGCCTGGGTCTCGACGGCAAAAGCGGTCAATTTGCCTTTTAGCTCGGCGATCATCATCTGGGCCATCTTCTTGCCTACGCCCGGCAGGGTTGCCAGCATCTTCTCATCGCCGGATTCAATCGCCCCGGCAATCCGTTCAATCGGCATGGCCAGCGACTTTAATCCCTTTTTGATACCCATACCCTTGACGCTGGTATATATATCGAAGAAATCCCGGTCTTCTTTGGTCAGAAAACCCACCATCCGCGGAACGAGATTGCCGCCGCCCAGCGTGCCTTCGTAATATTCCATCGTGCACAGCGTCACCGTCGAGCCGGCCTGACCGCTGAGGCGATTGACCGCATATCCCGGCAGCATCAGTTCATAGCATACCGCCCCCACCTGCACCCAGCAGGACGCTTCATCCAAACTCACCAACTTGCCTTCAATTTGCACTATCATATTTATTTCTTTTTTTAGAACCTGTTAATCCCGTCTAAATTATTTTTTTCTGTCATTGATGCAGCACAGGGCAGCAGCAATGGCATCCGCGACATCCGCCGGTTCCGGCAGGGCCNNTGACAAGCCAAGGACTGACTGGATCGCCCGCTGCATCTGGGGTTTTCCTGCATGGCCGTTGCCGGTCAGTGATTTTTTGATCCGCGTGGCTGAAAAACTCCGCACCTCGGCCTCCATCGCACCGGCCTGCTGCAGCAGGACACCGCGGGCGTGGCCCATCAAAATCGCCGTCCGCGGATGCTGATAATGTGAATACAACTGCTCCACGGCCACGATTTCCGGCCGGTATTTTTCCACCACCGTCCGCATATCTTCGGCAAGCTGACAGAGCCGCTGCTCAAGGCGCTTTTTGCCGTCGGTGCGGAACACCCCCGCTTCCAGCAAGGTCGTCCGCAACAGCTCCGCCTTGATGACCGCATAGCCGCACACCTGCAAACCGGGGTCAATGCCCAGAATATTCATATAATCCATTATCCTGCTACAAAAGCAGTTGACAAATATTGCAAAAATTCTCGTAGAGCTTGTTTATTGGAAAATTCTGCTTCTATTTTGTCATGGTTTGAAAATCGCACATATACTTCGAATTTTTTGAACTCTCCAATATGACGATTTTCTTTATATTGTTCAATAAAAGTGACTGCCTGCTTTATGGATGTAAACTCATTAGCGTTCCCATAAAGAGGTACAATAATCACTTTATCTATAACTTTTGACAATTTCTGCTCAAGGGAGCGCATAAATTCTTTTATAGCTTTTCGGTGAATACCAAGAAGATTTCTCTTTATTTTATGAATTTTAGCAGATGGACATTTTTCAAGATTGATTACATGTTTTTTAAATTCAGAATCTGGCGTGCTTTCATCAAAAGCAATATTTATATTTTCTTTCTTAAACGCTGCAATAATAGAATTATAAGGCAAATATAACACCGCAAATCCCAGTGACTTTAATTGTTTTATGGCTCCTTCCGTGAAATCGCCCGCCAGCACAACACCTACAAACGGATTATTCCATTTATGTTTTTCAACCAGAGGCAAAATTGCCCCCTGGATTTCCTGCACTTTATTGCGAGAATGCTTAGTATATCTTCTCCATGCCACCTCTATAAAACCAATAGGAGTCCCCGTTTTTTTCTGGGTGCCGTCTTTTTCAATAACAAAATCCAAATCATGTGTGTTACCATAGTTATCCACCCATGCGACCTTTTTCCCCTTTCGCGCAGGACGGTTATTACTCTGGCAGTCAAGATAATATTTGTGTTTTTTACAAAATGGTTCTATTTGCGATTTCACAATCGCTTCAACGAGGAATCCAATCCATTGACCTAATTTATGAGACGGAGATTCTGCCATACATCACCCTTTCACCCACAATCTGCCCTCTTTTAATGGGACTGTATGTTTTCGATTCTTCCACTTCGTATTTCTATCTCTGATTTTTTCAAATGTATAACTATGAAATCCCTGCGAAACCGCTAATTCACCGAGCCAGATATCAACAGGAAGATAGACTCCATAAGGAGCTGAATCGCCAATTACAAAACACATTTTTGCACCTGTTTTGCAGAGTTTACGTAAAGATTGAAACACATATGCCATATCCAGAAAGTATGCAGCCGCCATTGTATGATAGGTCTTTTTCCCACCTTTGGTTTGCCGTATTTCAGCAAGATTATAACAGACATCGGCCAGGCCTGCACGGATAGGAGACAGCATTTTATTAGATAATAATTCTTCTAACTTCAGCCTTTCAGCGGCGGAATGCTGAGAGCAAGACCTGATCAGATGTCGCCGTACTTTTTGTTGCAGATCAGCCCACCCATCAATATCTCCCCAGAATGTCATCTCCAATCGTAATGCATCCGCATAATCATAATTATTCGGATATGGTGGAGAAGTCAGCACGAAATCCACAGACGCGAGATGTTCTGCTTTTGGACATCTTGCATCTGTCATTATGATTTCACCTTTATTACCCCAGCCATTGCTGCGAACATAATCAATGTCACCAACAATTTGTGCTGTCTTTTCCCTGAAGGCAGAATAAGGTGCAAGAACATTTTTTTTGCTTTTATTAGGTAATATATATTGCCATTGGGCAGTACCTGCCGGACTGCAAGAGCGGAGTATGGAAGTAATAATCAACCATAATATTTCAGACTCAGGAGTCCCATGATTAAATTCCTTCAGAAACAAGTGTTTCAGAGTATGCAATTCCACCAGTGATTCAGACGTATAGCATTTTTGGATTAGTGGAGGAACCTCATGCAAGTCTAATTCTTGATATTTTGATACATAGGTTAGAAATTTATTCAAATACTCGTGCAAATCCTGAGGTGACAAGCTTAACGACCTGAGTTTTGCTGCAGCAATTCGATATACAAAAGGATGCGTTTCAAACCCTATACTCTGAATGCCACATTTATTAGCCGCTATTAAGGTTGTACCAATACCGGCAAAAGGATCTAATATTACACTACACGACTGATGCAAGTTCTTCTCTAAAAGCAGGGAAGATACCCACTCTGCAGAAAAACCCGCAGAATAACGAAACCAACGATGTATTGGGAGTTTCATATTGTCAATAAATGTCCCGGAACGAGAGACATTATCAATACTTGACATCGAAAAGAACTCATCAGAGTCATCGTCAAATAGTGTAGGTTGATATACTATATTGTTTTTTGCATAATTCATTCTACATCTATTTCCGTCGCCACGTGGTTACGCCACCGGGTTTGTCTTCCAGGACAATACCGCGGGCTTCGAGGTCTTTGCGGATCGCATCGGACGCTGCAAAGTCTTTATTTTTGCGGGCCTCCATCCGCTTTTGTATCATCTGGCCAATCAGGAAATCCAGCAGGTCATTATCCGCCCCTGCCGCCTGCGGATATTGGGCCGGCACAATCCCCAGCACATCGCCGCCCAGCCGACGGAACTGGTCGTCAATCGCCTTGAGTGTCGCGGCGGTTACCTTCTGGTTTTCCAGCAGTCGATTGCTGATTTTGACCATCTCAAACAATACGGATATGGCGATGGCTGTATTAAAGTCGTCGTTCATCGCTTCTTCAAATTTTGCTCTGGCCGCATCCAGCTCCGCCAGCACGGATGCATCGGCGTCTCCTGCCGGGGCGGAATTCATTTTATTGCGAAGTCCCTGCACGGCCGCGGCAATCCGGTCATAGCCGCTCTGGGCCGCCGACAGTGCCGCATCTGAAAAATCAATCGTCATCCGATAGTGACTGTTCAGAATCAACTGCCGCACCGCCAGCGGGTCATACGCCCGGCTCAGGGCCGGGTGCTGACCAGTAAACAACTGGTCCAGCGTAATGAAATTGCCCAGGCTCTTGCCCATCTTCTGGCCGTTGACGGTGACCATGTTATTATGCAGCCAGTATTTGACAAACGGCNNTTGGCCGCCTCGGACTGGGCGATTTCGCATTCATGATGCGGGAACTGGTTTTCCAGCCCGCCGCCGTGAATATCAATTGTCGCACCGAGGTATTTCATGCTCATCACTGAGCATTCCAGATGCCAGCCGGGATAGCCTTTGCCCCAGGGGCTGTTCCACTGCATGATATGATTGGACTCGGCCTTCTTCCACAGGGCAAAATCCGCCGCATTGCGTTTTTCCTGATTGACCTCGATCCGCGCCCCCGCCTGCATTTCCTCGACATTGCGGCCGGACAGCTTGCCGTAACCCGGCCATTTCGTCACATCAAAATACACCGAGCCGTTGACTTCATACGCCACGCCTTTGTCAATCAATGACTGCACCAGCTCAATCTGTTCGGGGATATGCCCCGTCGCACGCGGGCTGATGTCGGGGCGGAGACAATTGAGCTTATCCATATCGCGGAAATACATCCAGGTGTAATATTCCGCAATCGCCATGGGATGTCGGGCCTCTTTTTGGGCCTGCTTGGCAATCTTGTCTTCGCCCGCATCGGCGTCGTCGGTCAGATGGCCCACATCGGTGATATTCTGCACATACGTCACCGCATAGCCCAGGTACCGCAGCCAGCGGGCCATGATATCAAAGCTGACATAGCTCTTGCCGTGCCCCAAGTGCGGCGGGCCATACACCGTCGGCCCGCAGACATACATTCCCACCTTACCGGGGTTAAGCGGCACAAATTCTTCGGTCTTTCGCGTCAACGTATTATAAACGTGCAATCCCATACTATTCTAATCCCACTTATACTGATCCTACTTGAAAT
>DLFY01000131.1:5418-18118 GCA_002482415.1 Phycisphaerales bacterium UBA7708 | reverse complement strand
TTATAGCTGAGCGGCGAAGGACCATTGTCGGCATCTGTGGCGTTCGCCTGCAACTGACTGGTCTGTGTATCCAGAATCGATTCAGGTGTTGCCGTTACAGAGCTGATAACCGGAGGTATATTCACCACAGGTGTATCATTGACTGTCACATCCACGGTACTGCTGACGGTGGCCGAGCCATCTGACACCTCCACAGTCAGGGTGAATATCTGGGTAGTCGCAACATCCGCCGGAGTGTAGATCGGATTGGCAATCGCCGGGTCACTGACACTGCCCGCACCAACCGGAACGATCCAGTTATAGCTGAGCGGCGAAGGACCGTTGTCGGCATCGCTGGCATCCACGGCCAACTGACTGGTCTGTGTATCCAGAATCGACGCAGGGGTTGCCGTCACAGAGTTGATGACCGGTGAAATATTGCCCACCGGTGTATTGTTCACGGTCACATCCACGGTGCTGTTGACTGTGGCCAACCCATCCGAAACCTCGACAGTCAGAGTAAATATCTGGGTGGTCGCAACATCCGCCGGAGTGTAAATCGGATTGGCAATCGCTGGGTCACTGACACTGCCCGCCCCAACCGGAACAATCCAGTTATAAGCCAGCGGCGAAGGACCATTGTCGGCATCGCTGGCATCCACGGCCAACTGACTGGTCTGTGTATCCAGAATCGACGCAGGGGTTGCTGTTACAGAATTAATAATTGGCAGCACATTTTCCATGACCGTCACATCCACAGTACTACTGACGGTGGTTGCGCCATCCGTCACCTCAACAGTCAGGGTAAAGACCTGGGTGGTTGCAACATCGGCCGGAGTGTAAACCGGATTGGCAAGGGTTGGGTCGCTGACACTGCCCGCTCCAACCGGAATGATCCAGTTATAACTGAGCGGCGAAGGCAGGCCGTCCGGGTCTGTGGCATCCACCAGCAGTTGGCTGGTCTGCGTATCCCAAATAGCTGCCGGAGTTGCTGTTACAGCATGGATAACCGGAACTGGTGAGCCTACATTTAATTTGACCATCATGCCGCCTCCCAGAGATGTATTATTGACCAGCCCAAGAGCGTGGTCATACAGGAGATATGTGCCGACAGCAGAGGGGACTATCCGTACATCTTTGGTTTTGGCCGGCGGCAGGTCGATGGCATACTGGTCACCCGGGAAATTATAGGCAAATCCGTCTTCAGCCACCACTTCTCCGCGTAAATACTGCAAACAGGGCACATGGCTTTTAATTCCGGCATTGACAAGCCGCAACAGGATACGATCATTAATCTGTCCGACAGGCAAAGGTGCCTGAGCCGACGTATAACTCTGGCCATTGATCAGGAAATACTTCGGCTCATAATTGATTGTACTGGTCATTGTTTTGCCGGGCCCGAAATCATTTGCCAGAACGGCATCATGCACCGCAGGATCAATTTCGCTGAATACAAGCATCACATCGTTATCATATTCAATGCCCGTATACGCTTGTTTGACCGGCAGATCGGCAAAGTCTTTCTTAAGACCACCGTACAAACCCATCTGTACCTGCAGCGCCGGATGGCTTCCGCTTTGGTACAGAAAGGTACCCGGCCGGAGGTTTGTCCATTCATATACCACCGGATCGACATTGTCTACTGGGGTTTCATGGGTGAAGGACTGAATCCGCTGTCTGCCCCGATCATCTGTAAAGGATACGGGGGCTACGGGGGCAACCTGTCCGGGGATAATCAGCGATACCGGCTCCGGCAAATTATTTTCCAGCGTAATAATCAGATGGGTTTCAGCCGGATCAATTGTCAGCACCGGGCCGGGAACGGTCACCGTACCATCATGAGCGCCAAACGCTGAATCCTGAGCAAACCCCCACATGTGTATTTGCCGACCATCCGGCATCGTCATAGTAGCAGTATCCGCTCGCAGAAACAGTTCCGTCACCGCATGCAGGTTTACTGACAGCAAAAGCATGAGAATCAAGAATAATAGTGAGATGCCTTTGTTATGATTTGTTTTTATTTGAGTTTCCATTTCGATCTCCTGATATTGAATGGATACATCACGGCTTTTTAGCATCCGTATCCGCTGTCACATTGTGGTTTTTTGTTTAATGGCCATGGCCATCCTCAATCACTACTCCGTGTGGTTCTACAATCAGCATGGTCATCATTCCACCGGGAAAGATATCATTGTTGACCATCTCTTTTTCCTTATGCGAATGCCACATGTAATAATATCCGGCAGTCATATTAAAACCGCCTTCTCCCGGAGGCAGACTGCCCATTGCGCCAAGAAACGGACTGCCGCTCCAGTGTAAGCCGAAGGTCAAATCCTTCTGATCCGGCAGCAACACAGGAAAAGGTTTTCCATGGTCCGGTCCATACTCGTTCATTTCAAGCGGATCATCCGGGGCATGGCCGTAAATATCCCATCCCAGCTTTTCCCCCGTCCAGGTAAAGATGGCATCATAGGTGCCTCCCGGCGCGACGGTCTGAGTAAAATTAGACACAGCCANNCAGGAGACGCCCATCCTGGGCAATCACCAGGAAATTGTTTCCATGTGTATGGAATGGATGATAGTCCCGGCTGCCGCCCAGAAATCGTATCAGAACCCTATCTCCCGGGTGCATACGAGGCAAACAGTTGTATGGTTGGGTAGGCAGCAGCGGCGATTCGGCATCCGTCATTGTATCCGGGGCACATCGTCCATTGATAAACCACAATACCGGAAAATATTGGGTCAGATCGATTTGGTCTCCTTTGCCGCACTGCATCATTAGATGTATCACAGGATCCATTTCAGTCAAAAGAAACAGATACTCATAATCATACTCGGAATCCACATGATTATAGGCCCATTTCTTTCCGACCGGCTGATCCGCGGGACGCACAATCAATGCCCCGATTAATCCCATTTCAATCTGAAGTTCCGGATTGGTTCCGCTGTGATAGAGATAGGTCCCCGGGTGTGAAGCCACAAAGCTGTATTGAGCAGTTCCCCCCAGCGGAGCGGCTTCTTTGGTCAGAATTCCATCCGAGTCTCCGGAAGCGGTAACGGCCACCTGTCCCGGAAAGACTATCGATACCGGCACAGACAGCATATTGGTCAGATTTACGGTTACGGTATCGCCCTGATTGACCTCAAGGGTCGGTCCGACATACTGCATCATTCCGCCGGTCAGCCCGTATCCCCACATCAGATACGCACCTCCATCAGGTGTGGAGATAAATTCTTCTGAGGCGGCCAGATTAAACGTAGGCCCCATCACCGTGATAATCTTCGCCGATACCGTGGGTATTCCGCACACTATCATAAAAGATACCAGAATAAGTAAGGCCGAAAATAGAGTTGGTTTTATTTTTTTCATGATTGATTCTCCCGATTAAATTCCTCTGCTTCCATTTATTCCTGAGCCGCCAAACGGATTTCAGTCATGATACCGCCGTAATCTTCGGTATTATTGCTCAATTGGTTCAGTTCCGCGGCATATACAACATACGTTCCCGGCGCAATTCCGTCCGTATCCAGGATGACATCATAAGACTGCCCTCCGCCCGTGGTTACAGATGTGGTCCAATAAGAGGTATCCTTGCCATTCGGGCCTCGAAGCTGACGTGCTCCTGTTCCTACGACTTTCATTGGGATACCGGGTATCTTCAATGTATAGAATTCCGTTGTGGAAAGATTGGAAATACGCAGAGCAATTTTATCGCCAACCGTTGCGGTAATCAGTGAGTTGACCTTCTGTGAAGGACGTTCCATGTAACCTTCCGTACCTGCGGTATTCCATAAAACCGCAGTATTGACGGTATCCGGATAACCGCGTCCATTGATCATCGGATAGGTATCATGCATCAGAGCAAACGGCAGCGGCTGCACGGAAAAACTGGCATCATGGAAATCTGGGTCAAAGCTGGTCAGCTGAAGCGGAAAATCCACATCATGATAAGTTGAACCGTCTCCATCATTATAGAGATATCGATTCCCCGTCTGGTGAGTAAATCCGTTCAGATCCGTCCCCTCCGGCAATTCATTCTGCTTAGGCAGTACATAAAGATTGCCAAGCATACCCATCTGCATGTGTTCCGTTGCCTCCACATGGCAATGCCACATATAGGTTCCAGGTTCCACCACATTGTAAAAGTAAGTCAGAGTGGCTCCCATATTAATCGAGATGGCGGCATCGGGCACCTCGTCAAACACAGGGGCAGCATTGGAAAATCCATGCCAGTGAACCGTATGCGGATCAAACAAATCCGGCCGGACCAGCATACCCACATTTGACAAATCCAGATAGAACTGCTGGCCTTCCTTGACCACGATCGTCGGTGCGGGAAACTCAGCCCGCAGCATACCTTCTTCCATGACCAGATCATTCGGAACACCGGTAATATCCCCGAAGCCAAACATATACATCAGACGTCCATCGGCCATATTAATAAAACCATCGCCGGCCGACATACGACGACGAACTGTATCCGCAAGGAGATCGTTGGGTCTCAAGAAGTTATTATACACATAACCAGCAAGGGCTTCGCCTGCAGCCAGTGCATTAACATTGGCGGAAGCAAAGTGAATTCCGCCATAAATCCTGCTGGCTCCCGCTTCCTGAGCCGCCTGGACAAAACTGTGATAGGTACGCATATCCATCGGCATCATGTAATAACTGACCATGAAGTCGATATTGTCAGTGCCGAAATAGTTGACAAGAATATGTGCCGCCGCCGCACTGAACAGGCTGTGTGCCGAGACATACTCCGGAAACGCAGGGGTCATAATAAAAGGTTCCCAGGCGGCATCCGGTTCAGTCAGAGGATTCCCGTCCGTATCCGCGGCACGAATTGCCGTGATGGGTCTCCAGAAGTTGTATTCATATTTGCAATCCCAGGCCGCAATCCCTGCATCGGCCAGTGCAATGTTGAGCAGGGCAAACAATCGTGCATTCTGCCAGAGATTGGTGGACCGCTGTCCGGCTACATGCTGAGCAATCTGATTCCATCGCCCCACGGTAGTGACCGTTCCGGGCATATCCATCCAAAACAGGGCAATATCGCTCTGTTCCTGAGTTCGAATCGCACTGACACTTGCGCCAAGTGCTTTAACCTCATTCAGATCCTGGGCATATTCCGCACTGGCCAGATCCAGAGGCCCTGCAGGTCTGAATTGAGAATTGCTGCTCATTGCAAACGGAGTGACAATGGCCCAATTTGGCGACATCGCCGGGGAATAAGTCGGAGGTGTAGGCTGCCAGTCTCCCGGATCTGTGCCGGGAACATAAGGCACCATATCCCCGGAATGGTCGTCGGCACGCCACAATAGAATCTGATTTCCAACAGAGGCCCCGAAAGCAATCCCGTTGTTTTCTGCAATACCATCCGGGACATGCATAAGGCTGTCTGCCAGCGCGGTATCAAATGCCGCCTGCTGGGCCGGGAAAAGGCTTACCAGAACCGTATAGGCAGCCCCGGCCGCAGCCGCTTCCCGTGATACGGTTTGAGGGGCCGCTATATTAACAAAATACGGCTGACAATTCTGGTCGATGCAGTTAATACTATCATACATCGCTGCGTGAACCATGGCCAGCACACGCGATGCCTGAGTCGCACGGTATTGCGCCGTTTGTATCGCTGTGAGTGACACATTGTTCCACTGTAATATCACATCTTCCGAGTGCATCATATCACCCAATACCGGGGTCCCTTGCAGCACGAAAAGCATATATGTCAATACCAGCATTATTCGATATTTATGTCCATTTTTCATTTTTCATACTCCTGTTTATCGTATATGTTTTTTAAACACATTAAGCCAAGTTACGGGCAGCAGTCAGTCCTGCCGAATTGCATTGAGAAATTCGAGAAATCCAGCAGATTGACGACGCCGTTGCCATTGAAATCACCGGGACAAGGCACATCCATCGTGCAGAAATCCAGCCAGAAGCCGGCAAAAATCACCAAGTCCTGGATATGGATACTGCAATCGGCATTCATGTCATATACACAAACACTTTCCCTGAGTTCATCCGCACCGCTATCCACCGGGACTCCGCCCAGAGGCCGCCAGTCCTTGTCATAATCCTGATACAAATGGGGATACACATCCATGTATGCACCAATCCCAAGATCAATCGCGGGTGAACCCGCAGTAATATGGTAATCACCCTGCAGATCGATTTCGTTAAATCGGACCGTAATGAAGTTGCCGCCTTCATCCAGCACCGCGGCAGTTACCAGGGTGTTGGTATAACCGGAGACAAACAAGGGATTACCGACAAGATTATTGCCATTATCATAATCCGCACCGGTTGAATCGGTATAGCTGGTTAACAGGCAATACTCAGGATTCAGATATTGAACCACGGGAAGGCCGATGACGGCCAGATCCCAGACAGGATCGCTGTTATTGAGGGCAGTACCACCGGCACCGTTATTTAATGCACTATCCCAGTAATAGGAGTGGTTATTCCATACAATATTGTTGACCAGGACCGGATCAGAATAAATCTGACCGCTGATATCCGACAGGTTCTGCGTGTGCGGAACACTGACAATTCCTGCAGGCTGCGGATTGCTGGCACTCAGATTCCCCGCAGTAAATGTATCCGCCGCAGTGCCTGAACTTTCATTATTGGCAATCGTGTTGTTAATAATATAGCCGGCTGCGACATCCTGCATAAATATTCCACCGGCCGCATTGGCGGCAACGTTATTGACAATCATATTGTTGAAAATTCTCATTTGATACCAGGATGCCGCATTACCCAGGACATCCTGTCCATTCATCATCATTGCACATATCCCACCGCCGAAGCCGGAGCCCGCCAGATTACCCTGGATCAGATTGTTGGCAATAATTACATTGCCGGCACCATCATCCAGTTCGCCGGGATCCTCAGGATTGACTCGGCTGCCGACATAAATACCACCGCCGTCACCGCCAATCTGACCGCCGTAAAAGACTTCGTTAAAGACAATCTTGTTTCCAATGATCCATCCATCATCGCTGAGGCCAAAATGAGCAATTCCGGCACCACTCCATTGCGTGAAATTTCCCATAATCAGGTTATCAATCACCCGATAGGAAGTTGCATCACTATGGATAGTGATCCCGCCGCCGCCGGTAATCCCGCCATTTTTAAGAATCTGGTTATTGCGAATCTGAATACCGACATTGGTTGCCACACCCTGTTCCCCTTCGCCCAGCGTTATACCGCCGCCAAGGGTGCCCTGGTTGCTGCGGATTTTGTTGTTGCGAATGATCGAATAATCCGCATTACCCGCGGCATAAATCCCGCCGCCGGCCGAAGCACCCGTAATCTGAAGGGAATCTATTTCAGCCGATTGGGTTGGGCTGAATCTGCCCGGATTGGCATAGATCAAAATTCCAGGGGCTTGGGTGGCGGCAAAATCTCCAAGAGGCATCAGGTTTGCTGCCGCCAGTTGGGCCACTTTATTTTCCCAGATCGTTACTTTTTCGGAGGGCACATGCATGGCATTAATCACCGTGGATTCCGCACCGCTGCCCTGCAAAGTAACCGGTTTATAGACAATCACGTTTTCCCAGTATATTCCGGGTTCAATGATAATCAGCGCATCGTCAGCAGCCGCATCGACCGCATCCTGAATCGGAGTATTCGGATATAGGGCACCGCCGGAGACATGAATCACCTGGCGCTGACATTCATTGATATGAAGTGTCACGCCCAGTTCAGTCTTCTTTCCGGTATCCTGGCGCGTCACATGCACCGTTCCGGTGGCCACACTGGCCGGATTGATTACAACTTTAACCTCGGTGTTGCTCCAGCTATCAATCGGCACTGAAACGCCACCGACAGTGACTGTTCCGGCAGAGTCGCCAAATCCGAAATCACGACCTATCAATTGCGGATTGCCCGGATCATTCGGAACATAGTCAGGATTGGGAACCAGCTTGGTCCCTACGGATTTGATCGTAACAATGCTTTCTGCATTGCAGATGATTGGGCCGCCATCCGGCCCCTCCACGGAATAAATCACCGGCGTACCGGCAGCGGGTTCCACATCCAGCCTTCGATTGGGATAGCCAACAAAAGCCGCAATCGGAAAGACCGGTGTATCCAGATAGGTCATCGTGCCGGATTGGAAATTAAATGTAAACGGACTCTGACCGTAATCCGGATCGTAATATGGATCTATGATCATCTTATCTGGATTGTCCGGATCCGGAATCGGCCCGGGATGATTAATCACAAATGTCAGCATCTGAGGGGAAAAGCCCGCCGGAGCCGGCATGCTGTTTGTAAAGGATGAGGGCACCATCGCATTATAGGTTCCAAACTCATCGGAATAGACTCTGGCAACTTCATTTCCAGCCCAGTCCTGGAAGGAAATCGGCACCCAGGAAGGTGCGGATTTTTCGCCGAATATCGGACTGGTGGGGTCAAATTCCGCCGCCAGATCATTGTTAATAAATCCGATGGCCATGGCCCCCTTGGGCATCTGAGTAAAGAAGTAGAAGTCAGCCGCAGTATTCTTGCCCGTCGCAACCTGGACCTGCTTGCGGTCCGCACGCGGCCGCCACTGGCCGGCAAAAGACACGGGAACCAGGTCGGCCGGATCAATACCGGGCAGCGGGATACCGTTATCATCGGTTTGAAAACTCATATAGGGCGGTACCAGATGCGGATCGCCCACACAAACCGGCGGCAGCAGCAGAGTGCTCGGTGTCCATTCATCACCGAAATCAACATTCTTATCTTCTTCTTTGAATAACTCATACCCGGGAGGAGTCGTTGCCTCGACAATATAAAATTTATTCGGCAGGCCATCCACTTCTTCGCTGCCGGAGGCAATTCCGCCGGGGAAGTAGGACCCAAAGGCATATCCGCCGTCAAAGACACCATCACGAATCTGGTTCCATGTCCCGAAATTATCGAAGCCGGGCTGCACAGGATTCCCATGAATCACCGGCAGCGGATCATGAATCGCTCCGGTGGGCTTGTTATCATCCCAACTGTCGGTTGTGGCAATCTGGATCGCATCCCCGGCATCAAAAACCCCGTCCCCATCACGGTCCACATCCACACCCGGTTCAAATAATGCCGGATCATCTCTCCAGCCAAACGGATAATTATCCACATCAGCCAGAGTCGGCCCATCGCCATTCAGGTCATCAATCACACCGTCGCAATTCACATCAAAATAAAGATTCATCTGGACACGCGGAATGCCCGGCTCCCACGGCTCTGCCGCCGCATATCGCGGATCATCTTCAGCACGTGTCACCGCGTAATAGACAATTCCGGAGATCCCGCCGTTCTGGCCGGCACCATACCCGGTCTTGCCCCAGTCAATAATGTTGGTTTGTCCCAGGAACAGGTGCATGGCCTGAGTCAGAACTTCACCCACCACGGTTCGGGACAGGTTGTTGCCGGTGTTGGGATTGATTTCGGTCTGAGGCTGCGGATTCAGCTTGTCAAACGAGGGCATGTTCCATCCATCCGCTGCAGGAATAACTCCTCCCCAGTCCACCACGGAAGTTAACCCTGTGGCTTTATAGCGGGCAAAATCGATTTCCACCACAAGCCATTTAAAGAACGGGAAGACCTCTTCCAATGCATAGTTGCCCATGTGGTCACTGAGAGTGCTTTGATACACCGTACCGTTTCTAAACCGTAAATTCACGGCCTGCTGTGCAATACCAACCTCGCCGGTATCCCGGAAACCGTTATTTGCTTTTGCAGGGTTTCCTGCACCATTGTCAAGAAAGACACTGCCTTCCAGCTTGCCAAACCAGCGGAAACTCAGAATATTGCCCAGGTTCACTGTTCCGCCCCCGGCTGGTACAACCACCTGATTAAATCCGAAAATGGCATCCAGGTTTTCATCCCAGGTCACTAATTGGTATGTTCCGGGAGGGACATTGGAAATAGTAAATTCGCTGTTTCCATTGCAGGGAGCCGCATACAGTCCAACTCTCCCGGGCAGTGTATTAAGGCCGACCCAGGCGCCGTCCACCGGCTCTCCCGGCCAGAATCCCTGCAAATTGGGCGGCCGGTCAAAGTGATTAAACACAACCTTGCCGGTTATGGTACCCGAGGGGCCGGCCGGAGTGGGGATATTATTAAATTGTTTGATAAATCCATAAAAAACATGATAAGAAGCCGGGCCAAATTCTACAAATTTTGGCGGCTCATTCGCTTTAACCCAGGCATCTACCGTAGGAGTGCCTTCGATTGTGGAAGTCTGAATCCATCCGGTCTCGCCAGCCGGGGGAACTACAACCACTCCATATTTACCCGGGGCAATGTATTTAATCGTTAATTCACCATTCGCATCCGTGAGCAAAATGCCGCTGCCCATCACATCCACCACGGGAGCACCATCGGCATCCAGTATAAAGGTTCCATCCGGATTCCGCTGATAGGTTGTTCCCAGCATATTCCCAAATGCGTCCAGCATCTGCTGTCCCGCCGGATCGGAAATCACGACCTTGAAGTTGGCAAGACCCGCTTCATTCAGATCCGGGGCATTATTGATTGGACTGATATCATGAAATACCAGCACAGTAATCTGTGCCGTCGGCAGCGGCTGCGGATTGACTATCACGGTGACGTCCGTCTGGCCAACCGCGACGTTTTTTCCGCTGATGCTGTACCCGGCATACGGAATCACGGTAATCAGATACCGCTTGTCACTGGGTATGTTGACCACCGCCGATGCAAGATCGCTTTTGCCGTTGGACACAACAGGAGCATAGCTATTGTGAATCAGCGTCCCCAGCGTATCCGTGAGCTGCAGACCCGGGATCACATGAAATGTTGTGTCCTCTTCAACCATCCAGCGAAAACCGGTCACATCATTTCCATCTCGGTCTTTCACGTGGACGGTCAAAGCCCCGGCGTCAGTATAAAAAATGCACAGCATCAGGAACGAAGCGATTAAAAGACACAAATTCCTTTTCTCTAAGTTCTTTTTCATTTTCATACCTCCGGTTTCAAATAGTATCAATATTTCTCAATCACTTCCTTGTTTCTCATTACGGTTCAATTCTATAAATCGTTGCGGATGNNGGAATACCCTTATTCTTCATCAGTCAAATACTTAGTGGTTGGTTCTTTCTTCTATTTTCAATGGCTTTGGTGAAATACTTGGTGTTCATCAGAATATTCATGACGTTGCATAAAACTGCCCCAAACGGCAGTACATCTGGGGCAGCAGGAGGAGGAGGGAAAAGTAGATGCTTATTTACTGCAACAGGCAGGATCGATACGGTGCGACGAGGGATTCTTTTTTCAAACCATACGCCGTTCAATCCCGCGATGCTGTATTTTTATCATTCTGGTGTACTCCTGGAGACCTGCATGATCCGTATCCGAAACGATTTCCTTGCGATAGACCATCACATATTTCGGAGCTGTAATACCGACTTTCACTTGATCCTGCTGAATATCGGTAATTCTGATCTCAATGTCATTGCCGATCAGAATGCACTCATTTTCTTTTCGGGTCAGTATCAGCATGGTTCTCCTCTTTCTTATGAATTCCAGATATTCTGCGCACGATTCATCGCGACGATGCCGGCTCGCAGATTCGTTCCAGGATTTCTGAAAGCATGTGCTCATCTTTCAATTTACAGGCCAAATCTCCGACGGACAGAATTCCGCATACCGCTTTGGTTTTATCAAGCACCAGCAATCGATGGATTTGTTTTATTTCCAGGAGCCTGGCCGCTTCTTCAATATCGGTCTCTTCCGAGCAGCAGACGGTATTGAGAGTCATCACTGTGCCTACAGATACCTGCGCAGGATCCTCCTTTTCAGCAACGATTCGCAGTACAATGTCCCGGTCCGTAATCATGCCAATCACCCTGTTGTTCTTCATGACAGGCAAAACGCCAATATCATGGGATTTCATTTTTCGGGCCGCGGCGACAACACTTTCACCCACATCAATCGTTTCGACAGGGCTGCTCATTATGTCTCTGACTTTCATGATAATTCTTCCTTTCTATATCATTAATCCATTATCAATCTGATACGCATCTTCGCCTGGGCTGCAATCCAGCCCTGCATGTTCTCGGTCCTGTTCCAGGCATCCAGCTCGGCATACCAGTCAACATTCATCGATTAAGGCCAAACGTGACTGCTATCGCATTTGAAATGTCATGCAATCGAGTTCATTTCCCATGCGGCCGATTCGTATATCGGGAGAATGGCACTCCAGGGCAACATTGAATATGCACTCTGAGACTTTACAGGCACCAACGCCGGCGAAAATTTTCAAGTCGCCTCCTTTTATGTTTGATGAACAAAAGGTATCGCACATCGGATGGGCGGTTCCATCGCCAATGGTAATTGCAATGGTATGGCATTGATTTCCGCTATTATAAGCACATTCTCGAGCTTCGCATTCTTTGACTTTGGTCATTTTCATACATTTCACCTTTCATTTCAGAATGACCGATAAAATCGAACGTCATACAAAACATAGCTCATAGAGGATGAATGCGAAATAGGGGAATTCCTTAAAAGTACTATCCTAAATACTCAGTCTCCCTCGAATTTGCCCCCTGGGCAGGTAATATGGTCCTGGATGAAATTGTCCGCCCGAGTCGCGGCGATAGTCCGTTTCGATGGGTTCTGTGACCATCCTTGCGGTAAAATGATATTTAAATCTTAATTACATTTCCGAGGGAGTCAGCCCCTCCTGAATGGCGTATTTGGTCAATTGGGCAATAT
>DLFY01000131.1:0-5372 GCA_002482415.1 Phycisphaerales bacterium UBA7708 | reverse complement strand
ATTGAAGGACTTCCCGCTCACGTTGACTGAGCAGAGAAAATGCAGACTTCTCCTGGTCATTTTTAGATATATACTCCTGAATAATCATGCTCCCAATCGAAGGACTCACATAGGTTTTGCCTCCTGCGACCGTCCGGATAGCTTCGACTAATTCATCAAAAGCACAGTTTTTCAAAAGATAGCCGGACGCTCCGGCTCGGAACATTTCTCTGACATATTTGTCATTGGAATGCATCGATAATCCAATAACCTTGACACCGGATAATTCCTTGCTGATGATACGTGTTGTCTCGATTCCATTCAGTTCCGGCATACCAATATCCATTATCACAATATCCGGCGACAATTCCCGTATCAGCCGGATGGCGGAATGTCCGTCCCCCACCTGGCCGACTATATCAAAATCGCTTTCTGATTGAAGTGCACGGCTCAGACCTTCTCGTAAAATGACATGATCATCGGCCAGAATAATTTTAATGCTCACGCGCAATCTCCTTTTGACTGTTTTGTTCTGTATTCAAGGGTGCTGTCAAAATGACTTTCGTTCCAGCACCTGCATTCGATTCAATCTTCATGGAACCGCCTATATAATGAAGGCGTTCACGCAGATTCATAAGACCAAATCCCTGAGCTTTTCCATTATGATCTTGAAGTCTGGAAACGTCAAAACCCCGTCCGTCATCCTGTATTTCAATCACAATGCTGGAACCGGATCGCACACAGGAAATCGTCACCTGGGTGGCCTGTGCATGTTTTGACGCATTGATCAGCAGTTCTCGGGTTCCTCGATAGAGCAATATTTTGACATCTTCATTCAGTGGTTTTTCACGGGAACAGCTCCTGAATGAACACTTTAATTTCCGCTCCCTTGAAATCCTGTCTGCCAGGTCTTCAATCGCCACTTCAAGACCCAGATCATAAAGCAGGCTTGGACTCAGATCAAAGCTTAGACTCCGCGCCTGATCAACCGCTATGTCCAGTTGCTCGGTAATAGTCCGAAGAGCCTCTGCAATGCCGTCCGGTACGGAGCGCTGAAGGATTTTCAGTTCATTCCCCGAAAACGAAAGGATCTGACCAATCGAATCATGAAGATCCTGAGCAATGCGGCGACGTTCCCGTTCTTCGGCCAGTTGCAGTTGTATGGCCAGGGAACGAAGCTCTTTTTGCTGAGCCAGAATATCCTCTTCGGCCTTTTTTCGGTCAGTAATATCGCGAACTATACCCGCCATCAATGTCAGTTCGCCCTGCTCATTGCGTACAGGGTACCCAACATCGTGTACCCATCGGACAGAACCATCGGCCTGAAGAATGCGGTATTCATAATCCCATTGCCCCTGAGCATGACCTTGAATGCCCGCAATCAGTTTCTCCCTGTCGTCCGGATGAACCGAATCCAGAAAGGTTTTGGGATTCCGATACAGGCTCTTTCGGGTTTTTCCCCAGAGAGTCTCATAGGCCGGGCTGATATACAGCATCTGCCCAATACCCGGCGTACTCACCCAAAACACATCTTTGGAGGCCTGAGCCATCAGCCGGAACCGCTCTTCACTCTGTCGAACAGCATCTTCGGCACGAACGCGATCGGTAATGTCAAGCACAATTCCCACCAGGCGAAGAGGGTGCTGATTTGCATCATACATAATCTTGGCCTGTTCATGTACAACACGCTCAAAACCATCAGGTCGGATGATACGATGATCAATACTGTATTGTACCCCTTCCGCCAATGCCGTTTTCACGGCTTCAATGACTGCATTGCGATCCTCCGGATGGACATACGACAGAAACATCTCATAGGTTGCCGGAGATTGTTTCGGTGTCAAACCGAAGATGCGATATACCTCATCCGACCACCAGATCGCATGGGTTGTCAGATCCAATTCCCAGTTGCCCAGATGTGCCACCTGCTGGGCTTCCAGAAGACGGGATTCGCTCAATTGCAGCGCCTCCTGCTGCCGCTTGCGTTCGGTCACATCATGGAATACAATCTGGGCGGAGGGCTTGCCCTGATAGATCAGTGGCGATGCGGCGATTTCCACCTCAATTTCCGTCCCATCCACACGGAGAAATTTCACCTCATGTCCAGACTGTATTTGCTGCAATTCATACAAAGAATTCAATTCCCTGCGTACCTGCTCCCTGCTTTGCGGATGAATAAAATCGAGGATCGGCCTTCCGAACAATTCATCCGGCTTGCGGCACCCCAGCAGTTTTGAACCCGCCGGATTAATAAAAACAAGTCGGCCATCGCGTTCAACCCCGATTCCCTCAGGCGAAAGTTCAACCAGCAGACGATAGCGTTCTTCACTATTTCGCAACTCAGTCTCGATGCCGAATCGATGAACAGCTTCACCAATCAGCATGGCAACACTTTCGAGGAAATCCACCATGGCTGGCGGAAACTGGTTTTTCCGTTTGTCTGCAAGGTGAATGACGCCGATGATTGCATCGCGGTAATGTACCGGGATCACGGCTAGTGAGGCGTACCCATGCCGCAAACATGCGGTGCGATACCGGCCTCGCTCTTCGCTGGACAGAGTGTCCACAAATTGAATGATATTATCACAGCAAAACGACCCTTTGGATGTCACCATGGGAATATCACGGCATTCCGGCTTCTGTGAGATTGCACGAAGACACAGACAGGTGTCATTCTTCAGCGAAAGGCTGTTTTCCATAGTCAAAAAATTGTCGCTGAAGCCAACACTTGCGGCATAAGGGATGCAGCCCTCCGAATCCGTCAGACGAATACCAGCACATTGACAGTCATAGCATTCGCTGATCATTTTAACCACGGAATCCAGGTAGTCTTTCCGGGAGGTTTTTTTAGTAAACAACGCCAGCAACGCTGAAGTTATCTGAGTTCGCAACTGGGCCTGTTTCAGTTCAGTAATATCAATCCCCATCTCCATGATCAGCGCAGCCCCGTCGATATCCGTAAAAGGAACATCCCGGATAAAGTAATTGCGCCCATCCGGCCCGACCCACTCCCATTCATGAGGGGCATTCGTTCGTAGAATTGTAAAAGTTTCGCAATTCTCACAGGGATCAGACCGCTCAAAGAGAAATTCATAGCAGCGCCGGCCGCAATGGCTGCCGAATCGTTCCTCAAAAAACCGGTTTGCAAACGCAACATGATAATCCGGCGTCAGCAATATCACGTATGCCGGCAGCATGTTTAAAACGTCGCTGAACCGCTGCCGTTCGGCGCCGAGTGCCTGTTCGGCCAGCGTCTGCTTGAGAATATGCTCTTTCAGGGAAGCCACGGCTTGACTGAGCTCCGCTGTCCGCTGTTTGACTTTCTGCTCAAGCTCCTCATACGACTTTCGCAGCAGTTCCTCGGCCCGTTTTCTGTCGGATATGTCGAGAATAGCCACAACGCTTCCCGTAATATGACCCATGGAATCGCGTATCGGAACACCGCTGTTCAGAACAAATGCTCGTGTTCCATCAAATCGTTCGATTTCCAGCTCCTGCCCAAATACAGCCTGCCCCTTCTGCAGGGCCATTGACGAAGCCCACTCATCTGGTTCGACCGGCTTTCTCGTATCGCACCACCATGCCTTATATTTGACATAATCACTGACATCTCTGGCACTATGAACGGGTGCGCCCCAGATATGCCTGAATGCATCGTTGGTCTTGATGACCCTACCTCTGGCATTAAGAATACTGACACCGACAGGCAGACTTTCCATTACAGCTTCAAGCTGTTGTTTTTCATTCAGAGTCGCCTCAACGGCCGCCTCAAGTGCTTCCACTGTACGTTTACGCTCAATGGCCGTTGNNACCTCATCAGCCACAGTCTTCATCATTGCCAGATCATCCTCGCTGAACGTACTCCTTGATCGGGTTCCAAATGAAAGAGTTCCAATAATTCGTCCCTGCAAAAGGAGTGGATGGCAGGCATAAGCCCTGATACCGATAGATCGGACCAGGTCGGCCCTGGAATCACAGGATTCCTGTATATCTTCGGCGACAATCCGCCTGCCTTCCTGGGCCACCCGACCACAGATGGCTTGTCCGAAATCAAGCCATTCGATGCGGCGCGCCATCTCCTCCGGCATCCCGGCGGAAGCATTCAGATGCAGGCGATGGGCTGATTCGTCAACAAGATAATTGACAAAGATATGACAGTCGAGGTGCTCCATAACCTTCCGGCAAAGCGAATCGACAATCTGCTGGGGATTTTTCTCCTGGAGCAACTGGCTGGCGGTCTCTGAGAGAATTTCAAATCGCTTACTGCCGTGCCTTAACTTCTCCTCCATCATCCTACGCTCGGTAATATCCTGGGTAATCCCGAAACCGCCAAGCAGGCCTCCGCTTTTATCAAACTCAAGGTAGGCTTTCTCGCGAACCCACTTGATCTTACCCTCGACAACAAGCCGGTGATCGATATCGTAATTCTCACCCCGAAGGGCCGCATTCCATTTTTGATCAACGTATTCCCGATCCTCTGGGTGTACAATACTCAAAAATGTCTCGTAGGTCAGCGGAGTTCCTCTGGGAATGCCGAAGATACGATGATTTTCATCCGACCATGTTAATTCGTTGCGCTGAATATCTAAACGCCAGCTCCCGATACTTCCCACAGCTTGTGCTCGACTCATATCAAGCCGACTTTTACCCAAAGCCTCTTCGGACTTCTCTTGCCGAGTAATATCCCGACCGTAAATATTAATATAATTCGACTCTGTTATAGGAGCCAATACGAATGAAAAAATGCGATCATGCAATTTGATTTGGCGAACTGTTGTACGGGCAGATTTGAAAATAGCCTGAAACATCTCAATCCATCGGGCAGGAACAACTTGCCCAACCGTCCTATCCCAGTATTCCAGGAGAATTTTTCCGGGTGCATTGGAATACAGGATAGTCCCATTGTGTGCAACGCGCAATACAGGAAAAGGATTTTCTGAAGGAAATTTCGCTAAATCCTCCATTTCGCGCTGGACACGTTTATAGCTGGTGATATCGCGTATAATCTTGAGTTTTGATCTGCTGCCGTCCGAATTCACTAAAGGGGCATCAATCGTATCATACACTTTACCTGTTTTTGAACTTTCCCATTCCCAATGGACCGTATTTCGATCATCACCCTGCAGACACCATGGACACGGCTCTGTTCGGCCAAATAAGTAGGTGTAACATTTGGCATCTCCAAGAGGACCAAAATCGTTTATGAGCGATTTATTCGCGTACTCAATGTCATAATTTTGACTGACCACGTAGATTCCATCTGTCATGGTATCCAGAATACCAAACAGTCGGTCTAATCCCAAAGGAACGTTTTTATTTTCCTCCATATAAGGTTCCAATTAGTCCACAATGTCAAGAGTACTCTTTGAAATCTTACAGTATTATAAACAACA
>DLFY01000256.1:7761-26787 GCA_002482415.1 Phycisphaerales bacterium UBA7708 | reverse complement strand
TATGCCTGAAAAAACTCCCTGCCGAAGGCAGGTATTATCTCTTATGCGTAAAAGGTGTTTGTCCATTTCAGGCTGAACCAATACACCTGTGGAGTAAACAGGTAGGGAATAATGCTTGCTTGTGTGGGGGATGAGGCATAGAATAGGAGGGTAGACAAGGAGTACATTGTGATTGAACTTATAAGAAGGACATATCAAATCTATTTTGTGCTGGTTGCTTCTGCAGGCATAGCTCCTATTTGCTTTTCAGAACCAGAACCCATAGATCAGTTTTATAATATCTGGGACAAATTATCTGAAGAGAATTCGAACTGGAAGGATATTCATCAACAATTATCGGATCTTTTTGATCAATACCCTCATTTAAATATTGGCAGGAGTGCAGAACTTTTTGGGTATTTGACCGTTACGGTTAACGCTGAATCTGCCAAGTCCGATTCCATTGAATTCTTGCTGCATGAATGGGCCCAATATCCTGATTTGTCGTGTTCTTTAATGTTTTTTAAGTGCTGGGAGGAGAACGTTTCACTGCCGCAATACAAAATTGTCCTTCGCGGCAAAGATGCCCTTCCAGAGTTGATCGGATTACTCGATAATCACACGATTGCTGCAGCCAAGACAAAAACATTTCCGATGCAAGATACCATAGAGATTGTACAATTGAATGATCTGGCCTTGCGGCTTCTCAGGGAGATTGCAGGCGATCATGTTTGGAAAATACATACACAAAGAACTTTGCAGGATTGGTGGAAAACGGCCAAGGAACTGGACGAAAAAACATTTTTGATGCAAGCCGTGTTCAGTCGTGAAAAAGGGAAAATAACGGTTGTTCACAGAACTCCCGTATGTCTTATAGCCCGCAAATATCCTGAGCAATTGCTTGTTCTTTGTGAAATATTTTCGAAGGATGCTGCCAACGACACTCAGCCTTTCATACTTTCAGATGCCCTTGCCGGTTCAAGTCTTCCCAAAGATGAAAGAATTCATATACTCTCAGAATTTGCGCAAAGAGGTTCTCTGGAGCATAAACGATGCGTACTGCAAAGTCTTGCCCAATTGGATGATAAAATCGCCGGCGACCTTCTCCTGCCGCTTTTGGAGACGATTTCGAAAGACGGAACCGGCCCCTACTGGACCTGCCCTGAAGCCTCCCTGACACATGTTGTGCTTCGATTAGATAACAACTTCATCTGGCAAAAATATCTTTCTATCGCAAAGCAAAGCAGTGTCGGACTTCGCATGGAAATGATGAATCCAATGAGTTGCTGCTGTTTTGAGGAAAAGAATAAAAAACACAGAATCGCTTTCCTTGCTGCATTTCTTGATGATAGTACTCTGCGTCAAATGTCCAATAATCCAAAATTTGACGGTCCCTGTGCAGGATTCACGTTTCCTGTGCTGGAAGTTCGCAATTTTGCTGCAATGGGCCTGTCCTCGCTTTTATACATGGACGAAAGCCCAAATCAATCCTGGACGGAGGAACAATGGCATCAATTGCGAATGAAAATACAGCAGAAAATAGATTCAGAAGAACTTGTGACTCCCCAAAGGGAGTAAATATTAGTGGAGGAAAACCTAATCAATATATTCATTAAGAGTATAAAACAGAAAAGCCGGCTTCAAAACCCGTTCCGCAAGAGAATGTATTTTACTCAGCTCGGTCCGCTCTGCATCATCCTGCTTTTCTTTTCTCCTCTGGCGGCTTGGGCAAAAGTGTATTACGTTTCCAATCAGGGCGCTGACACCCAGGATGGACTCTCTCCAGAGACAGCCTGGCAAAGCCTGGATCGTGTCAATGCAGGGCCATTTGAACCCAATGATGAGATCCGCTTCCATCGGGGCGATACCTGGCGGGGGCAATTAATCCCTTTCAGCGGAGACGCAGCCGCTCATATCACCTACGGTGCTTATGGAGCAGGTGAAAAGCCGTTGCTGCTGGGTTCCGTCAGTGCAAACAAACCGGAAGACTGGCAGCGAGACCAGGATAATCTCTGGTCCACCGCGTCCACGTTTCCGGTAGATGTCGGCAACATCATTTTCAATGCGGGAGCATCAGTCGGCGTTAAAAAATGGACACAAGACAACCTCAAGCAGCAGGGAGAATACTGGTATAATCGGGAATCCCGGCGGGTCATATTGTACTGCCCCCAAAATCCCGCATCGATTTACATCAGCATTGAATTGGCCTTGAATCAACATATCATTTCCGTCAGCGGCAAAAGCTATATTACCTTCGAAGATCTGGCCCTGCGCTACGGGGCAGCTCATGGTATTGGCAGCAGCAATACACACCACACGATAATTCGTCGCTGCGATCTGTCCTATATCGGCGGCGGCCATCAATTCACCACCGAGGATGGGCACCCTGTCCGATTCGGCAATGCCATCGAATTCTGGAACAATGCCCACGACCACTTAGTCGAAAAATGCCGCATCTGGGAAATTTACGATGCAGCCCTGACCAATCAGAATAATGCGCCGAATGTAAAACAGTACAATATCACCTATCGTCAAAACCTGATCTGGAATTGCGAGTATTCGTTCGAGTACTGGAACCGGCCGGAAAATTCACTCACCTATAACATTCTTTTTGAGAATAACACCTGCGTGAATGCCGGATACGGCTGGGGACATCATCAGCGGCCGGATCCCAGCGGCCGCCATTTATGTTTCTATTCCAGCCCTGCTGTCGCCCATGATATCAACCTCCGCAATAATGTTTTTTTTCAAGCCCTTGGAAATGCCTTTTATGCCCCAGACTGGCCGGCAGATGCCATCAACAAACTCAACATGGACCACAACTGCTGGTATCAGCCTGCCGGCACGATGATTCTCCTGCAATCTCAGAATTTTGCCATGAATCAGTTTGCGTCCTATCAGGCTGCCCTTAACAAAGAGCGGCATTCAATAGCGAAAGACCCTCGGTTTACAGACATCACCAAACCTGATTTCCACCTGTCCCCCCAGTCCCCCTGCATCGACGCGGCAGAGAATGCCGGGCTGCAAACCGATTTCGAAGGCACCCCAATACCCCAGGGATCTGCTGCCGACATTGGAGCCTATGAATCACGACAGACATTGCCCTGAAATCCGCAAGCCATATCTGTTTAATAAATGCATGGGATACCATAGAGGACCGAAATCACCCCTCCAGACATTTGGCCGGACCGCGTCAAGAGATTTAAGTTATTTATAAATAAGTACATACATCGCCCTAAATACCTTAACGATAAANNCTTTTATGTTGACTGCCTGAATGAATGATATAAAATCGCTATCTTAAATAGACAATTAACTTAGTCACGATTCTGTTATGGGATACTCCGGCGTGGTAAAACGTAAAGACGGCATAGAACGAAAAGCCCTGCTTCTCAAAGAAGCAACCCGAGTCTTTGCCCAAAAAGGCTTCCGGGATACGACCATTGCCGATATTTGCAGGGCTGCACACTCCAACACAGCCTCTGTGAATTATTATTTTGGTTCCAAGGAAGATTTGTATGCCGAAGTATGGAAAAGTGCATTTCATTGTGCCCTGAAGCAGTTTCCGCTCGACGGCGGACTGCCGGCGGATGCGGCGGCAATGGATCAATTAAGAGCGATGATTCGTGCCCACCTGCATCGGATGCTGGACGATGGCACGCTGGGCCATGCCGGACAGATTCTTTTGATGGAACTGACAAATCCAACAAAATCGCTGGAGTTTATCAAGAACGATGTCATTGCCCCGCTGCGTCAGCAGGTCCGCAGCATCATACGCCGGCTGCTGGGGGACCAGGCAACCGAAGAGCAGGTCGCTTTCTGCGCGATGAGTGTCATCCATCAGTGTTTTGGATTCGGATTAAAACGGGACAGGCTCCCCCACTTGTTTCAATCGATGAAAAAGGCGGAACTTGTCGAGTCCCTGGTTGACCATATTACCCTGTTTTCCCTGGCTGGGATTTCGGCTGTCAAAAAAACAGGTTGCGAGAGGATAACACATTGCGCAAAGGAATAACATTGACAATCGCCTCGGCATTCACAACAACATTGGGGATACTGTGTACGTATGCATTATCCGGTTGTGTTTCCGTCGAACCGCACGACGTCAAGCCGCCCATTGAGGTGCCGGATTCCTTTTCCGCCCGGGGAGCCGAACCGCTTGCCGATCGCTGGTGGCTGTCGCTGAATGACCCAAACCTGGCGGCTCTGATAGAACAGGCCATGGCGGACAATTTTTCAATTCGTTCAGCCTGGGATCGACTCACGCAGGCCGAACAAACCGCCGTCAAGGCAGGGACCGGCCTGCTTCCGTCGGCGACGTACGGCGGACGTGCCCGAAGAACCCGTCAGGACGTTGACAGCAGAACTGATTATACCTCAAATTATTCCGTCTCCGCAGCAGCTTCTTATGAACTGGACCTGTGGGGCAAAATCCGGTCCTCCCGCCAGGCCGCCCTGCTGGACGCCCATGCCGCCCGAGACGACGTGGATACAGCCGCGATTACCCTCAGCGCCGCCATTGCTCAAACCTGGTACCAGCTTGCCGAAGCTCGGGAACAGCAGGTCGTTATCCAACAGCAAATCGAGGTCAACCGCAAGGTGCTTGAGGTCGTCACGCTGCAGTTCAGCAAATCGCAGGTGGGAGCGGCCGATGTGTTTCGCCAGGAACAATTACTCGAATCGACACGCGGCGGCCTGATTCAGGCACAGGAACGAACCGTCCTGCTGGAACACCAGCTTTCGATCCTGCTGGGCAAAAGTCCCGGGAGCTGGCGGCCGGAGACGCCCAGGCTGATCGCTCCGGGCCGGCTGGTCACGATTGACATTCCCTCAGTCGTTCTCCAGCGCCGACCCGATATTCGAAGCCGCTACACCCAGGTGCAGGCGGCCGATATGCGAACCGCCTCGGCCATCGCCGACCAGTACCCGGTAATCAGCCTGACCGCAGGCGTGGAAACCTCCGCACAAAAAACACACGACCTGTTCGATGACTGGCTTGCGAACCTGGCAGCCAATGCCGCCGGGCCGCTTTTTGACGCCGGCTACCGGAAAGCCGAAGTCCTCCGAACCCAGGCCGTACTGTCGCAGAAAATCAACGATTACAGCCAGTCCCTGCTGGTAGCCCTCAGGGAAGTGGAAGATGCCATCCAGCAGGAAAAGCACCAGCATCAGACGGTCCGAAATCTTCAAAAGCAGTTGGAACTGGCTCGTCAGGTCTATGACCGAACACGGCAAAATTATCTCAAGGGACAACTGGACTACCTGCGGGTTCTGGAATCCCTCGTTTCCCAGCAAAGCCTCGAACGCAGCGAATTAACCGCACGCAGAGTGCTGATGGAACGACGCATTGAATTGTGCCGCTCCATCGCCGGCGGCTGGCCGATAGCGCGTCCCGAACAGGCCGTATTAACACAACCCTAAGACCCTAAGAGATTAACGATGGAAAAGCCCGATCACAGTACAAGTCAAACAGCAGCACAAGACTCTCCCAAAAAAGGCAAATGGTATGTCGCCTGGATTGTTAAACTGCTGCTGCCGGCGGTCATTCTGATTCTGACCATCGGATTTGCCAAGCACCAGATAGACACCCGACCCAGGGCCGCACAGCAAAAGCCCCCGCTGCAGGCCCGCCTGGTCACGGTGCAAATCGCGCAGCAGGCCGACCACAAAACCTTTCTTTCGGCCATGGGAACCGTCATCCCCGCCAGGGCCATTACCATAACCCCGGAAGTGTCGGGAAAGATCGTGTCCATCGGGCAGGACATTATTCCCGGCGGCCTCATTCATCAGGGCCAGGAACTGTTCCGAATCGATTCCCGCGATTATGAAACCGTCGTCAAGCAGCGCCAGAGTGAACTGGCTCAGGCGGAATTGAATCTGAAACTCGAATACGGCAGCCAAATCATCGCACAGCATGAGTATAAACTGCTCGCCGAAGTGCTCGAGGATCAGGATCAGGAACTGGTGCTGCGGGTGCCGCATCTGGACAAGGCTCAGGCCGCGGTGGGCGCGGCGACCGCGGCGTTTGCCAGGGCACAACTGGACGTTCAGCGATGCCTGATCACCGCGCCGTTCAACGCCATCATTCAGGATAAACTCGAAGACCTCGGCTCCAGGGTATCGGTCTCCACCCCGCTGCTGACCATTATCGGGACCGACGAGTACTGGATTGAAGTGCTGGTCCCGGTCGATCAGCTTCAATGGATTCGGATTCCCCGCAGCCAGTCGGAACAAGGGGCATTGGTCAAAATCTATAATACCGCCTGGGGCGATACGGTCTCCCGGGAAGGCACTGTGATTCGCCTGCTGGGGCAGCTTGAAGCCCAGGGTCGCATGGCCCGGGTCCTGGTCTCCGTCAAAGACCCCCTGAGCCTCGACAGCAATCCCGCGGATGCGCCGCCCCTGCTGATCGGCTCCTATGTTCGTGTTGAAATCGAAGGACAGACCGTTTCATCGGTTGTCCCCATCCGGCGGAATTACCTGCGCGACGGCAGCCATATATGGATTATGAACGATCAGGACACCATGGAAATCCGGCCCATCAGGATTGTCTTCCGGGACAAGGATATGGTTTACATCTCGGAGGGCATCCGTCATGGCGAACGCATCGTAACCACTGACATCTCCGCCCCCGTTAACGGCATGCTGCTTCGCTTAAACAACTCGCCCGTCGCCGCGGAAGCGGCACCCCAATCGGGCCTGGATAAAGTCAGCGGGGAGAACCGGTAATGGACAACAGGCTTCAGACCGATGACACCCGGGGAATCATTGCATGGATGACACACAACCGGGTCACTCCCAACCTGCTGATGCTCATTTTTCTTATCGGAGGATTCATCCTTGCCCTGACCATCAAAAAAGAGGTCTTCCCTGAATTTGACCTGGACATCGTGACGGTACGGGTGCCCTATCCCGGCTCGAGTCCCGAGGAAGTGGAACAGGGCATTATTCTTTCAGTGGAAGAGGCCATTCGCGGCCTCGATGGAATCAAGGAAATCACAGCCACCGCATCCGAGGGATTTGGACTGGTGACCGCCGAACTGCTCGAAGGCGTCAATCAGCAGAAAGTCTATCAGGACATCAAGCAGGAAATCGACCGGATTACCACGTTCCCCGAAGACGCCGAAAGGCCGGAAGTCAGCATGGTCATCCGCCGCCGTGAAGTAATTCAGCTTGAACTCTACGGCGATGTCTCCGAATGGGTTTTGCGGGATATCGCCGAACAGGTCCGGGACAGTCTGCTGCAATCCCCCGGCATCACTCAGGTGGAACTGGACGGGGCCAGGGATTACGAAGTGCAGATTCTGATTGACCAGGCAACCCTGCGAACCTATGGACTGACCCTGCAGACCATCGCCGGCAAAATCAGGGCCGCAGCCATCGAATTGCCCGGCGGCTATATCGAAACCCCCGGCGGGGATATCCTCCTGCGCGTCAAGGAACGTCGCGACTGGGCCAATCAATTTGCCCAAATTCCCATTATCACCACCGCAGACGGGTCCGTGCTGCACCTGGAAGATATCGCACAGGTCAAAGACGACTTTGTGGATACGGATCGTTTTGCATACTTCAACGGATTCAGGGCCATTGCCATTGAAGTGTATCGCGTCGGCAAGCAAACCCCGATCAGCGTCTCCACGGCAACACGAAACGCCATGAAAACCATTGAAAGCCATTTGCCGCCGGCAGTGCAATGGAGTATCAGCCGGGACGACTCGGATGTGTACCGTCAGCGTCTGACACTGCTGCTCAAAAACGCCGCGTACGGACTGGTCCTGGTTTTGATGCTGCTGGGGCTTTTCCTCGAATTCAAGCTGGCCCTCTGGGTCATGATGGGAATTCCCACGTCTTTCCTTGGCGCATTCCTGTTTTTGCCCTCCATGGATGTGACGATTAATATGATTTCCATGTTTGCTTTCATCATCGCTCTGGGCATCGTCGTTGATGACGCCATTGTCGTCGGCGAAAATGTGTATGATTACCGCAATCGCGGTATGAGCTTCATCAACGCCGCGATTCAGGGAACTCGGGATGTGATGATCCCGGTCACGTTCAGCATCATCACCAATATCATCGCCTTTTTACCTCTGTATTTCATGCCGGGGATGATGGGAAAGATATGGAAAGTCATCCCCGTGGTGGTCATTACGGTCTTTAGTATTTCGTGGATTGAGTCCATTCTGATTCTCCCGTCCCATCTGGCCCACGCCCGTCGCACCAGCAATAACCCGGTGGCAGCCTTTCTCCATAAACAGCAGCAGGCCTTCAGCCGGAAATTCGAAAGGTTTGTCGAATTTGTATTCGCCCCGTTCCTCGACAGGTGCATCAAATATAAGCAAATTACCCTGGCCCTGGGGGTCGCCGTCTTTATCGTCGTCTGCAGTTATGTGTACAGCGGACGTGTGGGCATGATCCTCATGCCCCGCGTCGAAGCGGATGCCGCCGTGGTTACCGCAACCCTGCCGTTTGGAAGTCCGTTATCCAGGGCCACTGAAATCAGCACCCTGCTGGAGACCAAGGCACGAGAGGTGGTCGCTGAAAATGGAAACGACAATTTAAGCAAGGGAATTTATACCCGCATCAATGAGAATGTGGTCGAGGCCCGCATTTACCTGACGGACCCGGAAATCCGTCCCATCAGCACCATCCGAACAACGGACCTCTGGCGTCAGAAGGTCGGCCAGATCCCCGGGCTTGAATCGCTCCGTTTTGAATCGGACCGCGGAGGCCCGGGATCCGGAGCCGCTCTGACAATCGAGCTGAGCCATCGGGACATCGATGTCCTCGACAGGGCCAGCGAAAAACTGGCTGCCCTGCTCAGCAATTTCCCGAATGTCAAGGACATTGACGACGGCTATACCCCCGGCAAAGAGCAGTTGAACTTCAAAATCAAGCCCGAAGGACAGAGCCTGGGATTGACCGCCCAGGAAATCGCCCGCCAGGTGCGAAATTCCTTTTATGGCGCTGAAGCCCTCCGACAGCAGCGGGGACGCAGCGAAATCCGGGTCCGCGTCAAACTGCCGCAGGAGCAGCGAAACAGCGAGTATGATATCGAACAGCTCCTGATTCGAACATCGCAGGGAAAAGATGTGCCCCTCATGCAGGTCGCTGAGGTTGAGCGGGGCCGGTCGTATACCAACATCAATCGCAGAAACGCCCGTCGGGCCGTAACCGTCACGGCCAACGTCGAGCCGATTGACGATACCAGCCGCATCAAGGCAACACTGGAAGAAAGTATCCTGCCGCAGCTCGTCGGCGATTATCCCGGCCTGTCGTACGCCTGGGAAGGCCAGCAGCAGGACATGGCCGAGGGAATGCAGAACCTGTACATGGGATTCCTGTTTGCCATGCTGGGTGTGTACGCCATGCTGGCCATCCCTTTCAGAAGCTACTTTCAGCCGCTGATTGTGATGATCGCCGTTCCCTTCGGCATCATCGGGGCCATCCTCGGGCACATGATGATGGGCTANNGCTACTCGCTGAGCATGATGAGCATGATGGGCATCGTCGCCCTGTCCGGCGTCGTGGTCAACGATTCACTGGTCTTGATCGACTACGCCAATCAGAGTCGAAAAGAAAAGGCAATGTCCGCGTTCGAGGCGATTCACCAGGCCGGCATCCGGCGGTTCAGGCCGATTATGCTGACCACCCTGACCACCTTCGGCGGGCTGGCCCCCATGATCTTCGAGACTTCGCGACAGGCCCGTTTCATGATTCCCATGGCGATTTCGCTGGGTTTTGGCATTTTGTTTTCAACCGTCATCAGCCTGATCATCGTGCCCTGCCTGTACACACTGCTCGACGATACCGGCAAAGCCCTGAAAACATGGATGGGCCTCATCAAGAACTGATGGATAAAGTCATCGCTTCAGAGTCATCAAAAACAGCGGCAGTCTCGAAGTGATACCGACTTTCTACATATTTTTTTCATGTTCACCGTGATGAGCCTTGATGACAATCCTCGAGTCATCGACCGGTACAGTCTGCAATTCAACCTCAAACGGCCGCAAATCAATCCCCCTGCCCGCCAGCCTTCGGGGCAGATACACCTCCGTCGTGATGACTTCCTGCAGCAGATTCCCCCCGCCGGACAGAACCTGGACATCCACATGGGCCTTCATCGGCGCACTGCCCTGACGCTGCCGCTGGATCGCTCCGCGGACGATAGTCTTGTCGCCCTCCTGATAACCCTCCATCCAGATAACCCGAACCTTGTCACTGGAAATCGTCTCGACCGGCAGGGGATTCCGCTCGCCGGCAGATTGCTTTTGACAACTGCATCCGGCCAGAAACAGTGCAGCAACGGCCAGCAGTCCCGACCCGATTGTTTTTACATAGTGCCTTTTCATCTGTGTTACCTCCAAAATAGTTATACTGATCACTTTCAAATTTTCCCGTTTCATCGCAGCTAAGTACAGCAACATAAGTCATTTGTCGCTTGTGCTCGCGTCATAGTCATACCCACTGGGTATCGCTTGATGTCTTCACAGAAAACCACCCATAGAACGCCGGGATAACAAACAGCGTCAACAGGGTTGACGTGCTCAGCCCGAAGATGACCACCGCCGCCAGAGGCCGCTGCACCTCGGCCCCAATGCCGTGCGACAACAGCAGCGGCAGCAGCCCCAGAATCGTCGTAAGCGACGTCATCAGAATCGACCGAAAACGCTGGTGACATCCGGCAATAATCGCATCGCGTGTCGGCAGGGTCCGCTCAAGCTGATGGATGCAGGTCACAAGCACCATGCTGTCCTGAATCGCCACCCCGAACAGCGCGATAAATCCAATCGCCGCAGGCACCGACAAATAGGCCTGCATCGCATACAATCCAACAATGCCGCCGGTCAGGGCCAGCGGAATATTCAGCATCACCAGAAAGGCATATCGGGCGGACCCAAATGCCAGAAACAGCATCAGAAAAATGAAAAACACAACGGCNNCGCGACATCGCCCGAACCTGACTTTCAAACTGCCCGCCGTATTCGATATAATAGCCGGGCGGCAGGGTCACCTTGTCACGGATACGTTCCTGAATATCGTCAATGACGCTGCCAAGGTCCCGCTGTCGGACATTGCCCTGAATAATCCAGCGTCGCTGATTGTTCTCCCGGTTAATCTGGATGGGACCGGCGGACGACTCAACCCGGGCAACCTGAACCAGGGGAACCATCCTGCCATCCGAAGCCCGCACCAGCAGGGACTTCAAACGATCCGCATTATCCCGGAATGCCTCCTGATAGCGAACCTGAATTTCATAACGCCGCGTGTTCAGATAAAGATAGTCCGCAACCCTGCCCCCCACCGCCGTTTCAACCAGCTCCAGAACATCACTGCCATTGACCCCGTACCGGGAACAGGCCTGCCGATCAACCACAACCTGAATCTGCGGCTGCCCGAAGTTCTGCTCCAGTGAGATATCCACAAAACCGTCCACCGTATCGATGGCATTGCGAATTTCCGTTGACACCTCCTCAAGCACATGCAAATCTTCCCCAAAGACTTTGATGGCAATCTGCGATTTCACTCCCGACAGCAGTTCATCAAAGGCATTCTGGATGGGCTGGGTAAAATTCAACTGTATTCCGGGATACTTCTTCAAATCCCCGGCCAGAGCTTCAACCAGCTCCGCTTTCGAGCCAAACTGGCCCCACTGCTTCATCGGATGCAATTCCACATGGATTTCAGCATAATTGACAGGGTGCGGATGACTGCCCGCCTCAGGCCTGCCAATCCGGGATATCACCTCGTCAACCTGGGGATATTTCATAATCCGGGATTCCAGCGCCTGAACCGTCTGGACCGCTTTGTCCAGTGAAATGGAAGGCGCCATCGTGACCCCAATCAGAATGGACCCTTCCTCGAGAGTGGGGATAAATTCGGTACCCAGGTAAGGCAAAACGCCAACCGAACCCGCAACGATTGCCAGAACCAGGCACAAAACAATCACTGGCTTTCGAATCGCCCATCGCAGCAGCGGTTCATGCAGCCTCTGCAGCCGGACAAACAGCCTGCCATCCTGATGCTTGCCGGCATGCAGCAGGTAACTGGACAGGGCCGGAACGATCACAATCGCAAACAGTAATGACCCCAGCAGTGCAAAACACAGCGTATAGGCCATCGGAATAAACATCTTGCCCTCCACCTGCTCCAGCGTCAGGATGGGCACAAACACAATCACGACAATCAGCAGAGAAAAGAGTATCGGTTTGGCAACCTCCAGCGCCGCATCAATAATCATATCCGTCCGATGCCGGGCGTCGTCCCGGGCCGGACGATTCAAATGCTGATGAATATTCTCCACCATGACAATCGCACCATCCACCAGCATCCCCATCGCAATCGCAATCCCGCCCAGCGACATCAGGTTCGCCGAAATCCCCGTCGCCCGCATCAGCAGAATCGACACCAGCACGCTCAAAGGCAGCGAAAACACCACAATCCACGCCGCCCGAAGATTACCCAAAAACAAAAATAAGACGATCGCCGCCAGCACCGATCCCTGAAGCAGCGCCATCTTGACCGTCCCCGTCGCCTTCTGAACCAGGTCCTGCTGTTCATAATAGGGAACGATTTTCACACCCTCCGGCAGCGAGGACTGCACCTGCGGAATCTTCGCATAAAGCCGCCCGATGACCTCCGAAGTATTCTGCCCGTAAAGCTGAAGCACGATCCCGGAAACTACCTCCTCCGTGCCGTTCCTGGAAACCACCCCCCGGCGGACGGCACTGCCGAATTCAACCCGGGCAACATCCGCAATCCGGATGGGCGTCCCCTCCACCGTGGCAACGGCAATCTGTTCAATATCCTCGATGCTCTCCAGCAAACCGATGCCCCGCACCAGGCTTTCCTCCTGCCCGGTTATAAGATATTGCCCGCCCACGTTGGCATTGTTGGCCCTCAGAGCTTCCACCACCTGCTGCACGGACAACTGATAGCTCACAAGTGCATCAGGATTCACGTTGACCTGATACTGCCGAACATGGCCTCCTATCGACAGGATTTCCGTTACTCCCGGCACCGTCCCAAGCTGATACTTCACCACCCAGTCATTGATATCCCGAAGGTACGACGCAGGATCCATGCCCCCTGTGGATGCCGTCTCATCCAGCGTCAGATAATAGATGAAGATTTGACCCAGACCCGTGGAAATCGGCCCCAGTGCAGGCTTTTCCGGCAGGTCCGGCATCTGTGAAACCGCCTCGGACAGACGCTCGCTGACCACCTGCCGGGCGAAATACATGTCCATGTCGTCCTCAAAATAAACATAGACAACCGAAATCCCGAACGCCGAGGTGGATTTAATCTGCTTGACCCCCGGCAGCCCATTCATCACCGACTCCACCGGAAAGGTAATCCGCCGCTCCACCTCCTCCGGCGCCATCCCTTCGGCTTCCGTGAATATCGGTACCATCACAGGCGAAATATCCGGAAAGGCATCCACCGGAAGTTGGAAATATTCATACACGCCAAAACCGCAGACAAACAGAACCGACAGAATCACCAGCAATCGGTATCTCAGCGAGATGGTAATAAGTCTGTTATGCATGGTCAATGAATCCTTTAATGTCCATGTCCGGCATGGCTGTCCAAAGTGCTCGTTACGATGCTGGCTTTCAGATCAAACGCCCCCCGGACAACAACCTGCTCCCCAGGCTCCAGTCCCGACAGAATCTCGACCTGTTCGACACCGCTGCGGCCCACAGTCACCGCCCGGGCCGCATAGTCCTGCCCCGCCTTCACAAAAACATGGCTTTTCCCCTGGATCGCCTGCACGGCATCCTTCGGAACGACAATGACATCCGATGCAATAGCTTCACGAATGACCGCCGTGACAAACAGGCCGGGCTTCAGCAGGCCGTCGCGGTTGGCCAGAATCACCCGGGCTTTCGCGGTTCGCGTTCCAGCGTCCAGCACCGGGCTGACAAAATGGATGTGCCCTTCATACGTCTGGTCGCCGGACACAATCTGACACGACTGACCCTGCCGCACCAGCGAAAAATCCTTCGCAAACACATCCAGTTCCACCCACACCGTCCCCAGATCGGCCACGGTAAACACCGGCCTGTCATCCTTGACATACTCCCCCGGCGTCAGTTGCCGCTCGATAATCACCCCCTCAATGGGGGCCTTGAGTTCATAGCGCATCAGCAGGCTGTCCGACGCCGGCGTCAAAGACGCAATCGCCTCCTGTTCAACGCCCAGGGCAAGCAGCCGCTGCCCCGACAGCAGCTTGTCAATCTCGGCCTGGGCAAAGGCCCTCTTGCCTTCCAGATAATCCTGTTCGGAAGCAATCTTCTGATCCCGCAGTTTTGCTTCCCGCTGATACACGGTTTGGGCCGAGTCATAACGCTCAACAGAAGCCAGGTACGCTGCCTTGGCCTCCAGCAATTCCCGGCTGTGCAGAACCGCCAGCACCTCGCCGGACCGGACCGCATCCCCCGGCGTCCTGGCAACCTGCTGAACAATACCGGGCACATAAGGTGTGATATGAGCCAGTCGATCCTCGTTGAGCACGATTTTGCCCGTCAGGCGAATCATGGTCTCCAGCAATCCGCGTTGAGCCGCCGCGGTCTGAATCCCGATGGCAGCCTCCGTTTCCGGGTCCGGATGGATCATCGTCTCGTCCTGTACCTGCTCATCCTCATGCTCATGGTCATGGTCTGCCTGACACTGAGCCGTCTCATGGTCATGCTCATCACCGGCTGCCCGTGCATAGCCAAGATAGACCACCAGAAACAACGGCACGCACGCCGCTATGATACAAATACAAATCGTCTTGATGTTACGCATTATGTTCTCGCTTTCCTGATATACTGATCAACCTTGAAATTCCCCGGTTCGGCGCGGCTAAGTACAGTGGCATCAACCATTTGCTGCATTTGCTCGCGGAATAATCATACCCGTTGGGTATGGATTCAGTTCATCAAGCCCCCGACCAATCAGCCGTTCCAGTTCCGTCCGGTACAGGTGATAGTCCGACAGGGCGTCAAGATACTCATTCTGCGATTCAAAATAAGTCCGCTGTGCATCCAGCAGAGTCAAATAATCAATTTTGCCCTCATCATAGGAAATCTGCGAGGCCCCAAAGACCTCCCCGCAGGATGTAAGAATCTCATTTTTATAAGCAGTTGCCTTCCGGTGGGCATTGTACAGATGAGCATACAGCCGGTTCAGTTCATTCCACGCCGCAAGTTCCGCCGCCTGTTTTTGCTCGGAGGCCTTGCTCAGATTGTGCGACGCCTCCAGACGTTCCCCCTGGTTGTTGTTGGCAATCGGCAGCCCGATGGATAATCCAATCACAAAAGCCGTATCGTCGGTCTCGTTAAACTGTTTGACCCCGCCGCCGACGGTGATGTTCGGAATGGATCGGACGCGGGCGCTTTCAACCTCAGCCCGACGCTTCTGCACCTCGATGGCCCACCGAGCCACATCAGGATTGCTCTGCAGCAGATGCTGCAATTCATCCAGCGAGGGAATGGTCCATATCTGCTCCAGGCTGCCTGCCGGTGAAAAATAGCCTGGGCTTTGACTGCCCCAGTAAGAAGACAGTTTCTTGCGAAGAAAATCCTTGTATGTCTCAACGGCCTGATGCTGGACCCGGGCCTTTGCCAAAGCCGCACGGGCCTTGGATAAATCCAGAGCACTGTCCTTGCCCGCCTGCACCCGTCTGTCCGTGGAATCCGCGATATGGCCAAGCGTCGCAATCAAGTCCTGCGACAGCACCTGTTTTTGTTCAACATAGAGCAGTTCCGTAAATGTTTTCGTCAGGTCCGTGAAGATATCCAGCCGCCGGGCCTCATAGTCCATGTTCGCCAGCTCTGTGTCATACGAAAAGACCTTTGCCCGCTTTTGTGCCTTATTGCCCAATTCGATCAACTGGCTCAACTGAATGGTCGTTTCCGCCGCCCCGGTCCCGCTGTAAGGCCCGCTGCCGCCCACATCCTCAACTTCCAGACTCAACTCCGGATTCTCCCACAGCCCCGCCTGCAATTGCCTGGCCCCGGCGGCCTTAACCTCATACGATAAGGCCTTTAATTCATGATTGTGCCGCAGTGTCAGGACCAAAGCATCCCGCAGCGTCAATACACCGTTGGGTTCCGATACGTCCCCCGCCGCCATCACAGACTGTGCCGCAAGGTCCCCCGCTGGAATAACAAACGGCACCTGTCGGTATTGCCCCGCCGACTCAAACGGCTCAGGCCCCCCATGCCGGCAGCCCCCAGCCGCAGCAATCAAAAATAATACTGCAAACAGTCGAACCATGTATGTCCTCATAACATCATTGTCTCATATCCCTGCACGGACAGACGGTCCCTGCGGGATAAATTCATATTACTGAATCAAGAGATACAACAGTGATTTAAGAGGACATGTCAAATCAGCAGAATGACACTGTCGATAGGACTAAAACGTGAAAAACTGTGAATAGCGTTTGAATGAATGGCAGACGACAAAGATGAATTTTGAACCACGGAAAACAGATACAAAGGAGCCGAAAACTCGAGTGTCATCCTCGCAGTCTTCGCCCCAGCGAAAAGAGAACTGCCCAGATGAATATCAACACAATTGCCGCAGTCCNNTCATTATAGTCCGATATATATGTGCTTTCCGCATGAAAAACAGCGTGTTCATGCCCCCCCTGACAATGATGATGAAAAGCCGGCTCGACCGCAATATGCCCATCCGCACCATGACACAAAGTCAGCCCAAAGGTTGAAAAAACCAGGCTCATGGCTAAAAATACAGCAGCACATTGTCTTTGCAATCGCATCATCGCGGTTATCCGTACTTTATTTCCTATTAGTTTACTATAATATCGGTTTGAAATCAAGACCCAGAATGGCAAATACAACTGGAGATTCTCTGTCTTGTAAAAACAAATGCTTCAAGGAACATTCTTGCATTACAGACTCTTTTTATTCTTTTTCTATATCCACTGCCAAAATCCCAACGCACGTCTGGTCGTGTCGGGGTTTCATCACGATGCGCAGCTTATCCGTCCGGAGCGGTTCGGCCGGATGCACGGTATTGAAGTTATCCGCCAGCGTGCTGTACTGGTCGGTGTTGTAGATTGTCACATCCTTCCATTGACCGCCCGCCTGAGCCTGAAGACGCCACGACTCCGGCAGTTGAACCCCGCCGTTATCATTATACCAGTACACGCTCACACTGACGACCCTCCGCACCTGCCCCAGATCAATCTCAACCCACTGCGGCCTGCCCTTCTGCGGCCAGCTCGTCCAGCGAGGAATCGATTGATCGGAAGATGATTGCGGGGTATGCCGCATACGCACCGCATCCACCGTGTCCTGGTCGAAGGTATGCGATGCCCGCGCCCTCGAAAACTTCATATTCCGCGGATCACGCATATCCACCCGCGCCAGGTCCGGTCTCGTACCAATCCAGGTAATCATCGAACTGCGGTCCCGGTTACTCCAGGCATAATAAGGAATCAGCCTCAACTGCGACTCACGCACGCCGTCTGCGGTCAATTCTTTGGCTGGAATCGTAACCTCGCTTAGCCCCGCCAGCCGCCCGGATTCAATCCTGCTGACTTTGGCGTTATCCACTGCCTTCCCCGCATCCACAAAAAACCGCTGCACCGCCCCGCCGTTATCGACGCCTTCGGCACAATACACCAGCGGCCCCCGCGAAAAAGACACCCGCCCGCGATTGGCCGCGACCTGCTCGATGCAGGTATTGGCCTTCAGCGGCATCGGCAGCTTCAACTGGATGCGATCCCCCGGATTCCAGACCCGCTCGATCACCGCAAAGCCTTTTTCAACCGCAGGCCCAATCCGCTGGCCATTGACCTCAACTGTCCATCCCGAAGATGGCTCGCTATACGCATACAGCCGACCGGGCACAAATTGACTGCCCGCCCATGTCGGTATCCGAAGATTCAATTTAAACCGAACCGCCTGCTGCGGATTCACCTCCAGCCCAATCTCTCCGGAATACGGATAATCCGTCGTCTGCCTGAACGCAACCTTCATCCCGTTCAGTTCAACCGCCGTCTGGCTGCTGCCGTAAAGCACCGTATAAAGCTGTTTGCCATCGGTCGCGTACATATAGCCGGGTACCTGCGGAATCAGCCTTGCGATATTGGACGGACAGCAGGCCGTCCCGAACCATCCCGAGCGAGGTTGATGCCCGTCGTCGGCCTCCAGCGGATTCGGATAGAAAAAGCTCTTGCCGTCCAGCCCCACCCCCGACAGACAGTTATTCAGCAGCGCCGCTTCCGCCACATCCGCGTATTGGCCATCATGATATTTCAAAAACATCCGCATATTGAAAAACACATTCCCCACCGCCGCACAGGTTTCCAGGTACGTATCCTTGTTGGGCAGCTCATACGACGGCCCGAATCCCTCAATCCCGTGCACCGCTCCCAGCCCGCCGGTAATATGCATCTTGGTATCCACAATGTTGTGCCAGATGGAATCCAGGGCAAAACTGTAATCCGTTGAACCCAGAAGACTGTCCGCCTCGGCCATGGCCGCATATAAATACGTCGCGCGAACCGCATGACCCACCGCCTCGGTCTGCTTGGCAACCGGTGCATGCTGCTGGGCATACGTCGGCGAATTCACCCCCGTCCCGTCCGGAATATACGTCACCCCGCGGATATCCAGAAATCGCTTGGCCATATCCAGATACAGCCGCTTGCCCGTATAATGATACAGCTTCATCAGACCCAGCTCGATTTCCTCATGCCCCGGCGCCTGGTTGACGGGCTTGCCGTCATTATAGTTCGGGTCTCCCTCAAAGAAGGCCTTGTTGATATGCCGGGCGCTCTTTTCCGCAACATCCAGCAGTTTGGTCTTGCCGGTCGCCTGCGCATACGCTACGGCCGCTTCATAAAGATGACCTACATTATACAGCTCGTGGCTGTGGAGCACATAACTGTAAGGACGAGGCCCCATTTCGCCCACAATCGGATTGCCGCAGATATGCGAAACATACAGATAGCCATCCGCCTGCTGGGCCCGGGCAATAATATCGATAATCCGATCCATGGTCGCCTCGATCTCGGGATTCGGCTCA
>DLFY01000256.1:6681-7720 GCA_002482415.1 Phycisphaerales bacterium UBA7708 | reverse complement strand
CGATGCGCTTCAGGCTTGGGACCGCCTTTGTTTTCCAGGTATTCGGCACACATCCGCAGTCGTCGCTGGGCCACCTCCGTCTGGGTAAAAGCATGAGGCAGCGTATCCTCAACCAGCATCTTGATCCGCGGCGCCCAGATCACATCGTCCATTTTTACCTGTTGAAACGGAACCATTTTCACCGTGTCCGGAGCCGTCACCGCCGCACACGAAACAACCCCGCACAGTCCCAGCATCACAACCCCGGCCGCAAAATTTCTTCTATTCCGATTCATGCATAGTTCCTTATAAAATTACGACAACATCCCCTTTGCAGGACCTGGATAGTCCGCAGACACATCCGCCCCAATATACCGCCCCACTCCCGATAAATCAACCGTAATTCTATACACCACGTATCGCCAATACCGCAGCATAAATCTTACTTCAACAAAATTTAACCTGTCCAAGCTGGCCATACCCCCCCCCGAAAACTCGCCAAAATATCGATTTACAACAAAATATGAAGCCTTGAGTCCCATAATCCTTGACTTTATATCAAAAAATAGATATGATACTTTTTGTTTCGGAGGTCGGTGATGGATAAGAAACAATTTCCAAATTTCAAGTGAACCCGCTGTCCTGCAGGGAGCAGGCCGTGTTATACCGATCCTGAATAAAATGGTCCGCGCGAGGTGCGGCTAAGTATCATTTCATTGTATTCTATGGCCATCCTCGCGGCAAAATGATACGGGTTTAGTACAAAAACAGGAAGGTTAAAAGGAGAATCATGATGCAGCCCCAAAAGAAATTAATTGCGATAGTAAGTCTGTTTTGCGGTATTGTGCTCCAGGGCGTCTTGGCCGACACACTCATTTATAATAATTCCACCGTGTCTGGCAGCTTTAAGCCGGGTTCCTATTATGAGATTTTCGATTACGGCACCAGTCCGGGAGGCTATGTCAGCAAATTCACATTCGGGTATAACTCAGCCTTAACCACCTCGCTGACCGTACGATTTTACCAGTATATCGACATCAACAATCTCGATATCGGATAC
>DLFY01000256.1:0-6649 GCA_002482415.1 Phycisphaerales bacterium UBA7708 | reverse complement strand
AATATGTACTGCCCGAAGCGGATCGGTTTACGCTGCCCAACGGGTATTTCGGCTATTCAATCATCTGCACCCGCAGCGACACGAAACTGGTGCTGGCCTCAGGCGGAGCAGGAAACGAAAATGAACTCTGGGAATATTATGAGGATTGGCTGTACGGCTGGGGATGGTATCCTTTCTGGTTTGGCGGAACACCCTGGGCCGGACTGTATATGAAAGTGTATACCGGCCCGACGATTGATGCCATTACCTGCGATATTACCGGCTATAAATTTGACGACCGTAACGCCAACGGAATCCGGGATGCAGGCGAACCGCTGATGTCGGGATGGGAACTGTATCTGGATACCAATAGCGATGGCGCATACCAGCCCTCCGAACCCAATACCGTCACGGACCCCAACGGCTATTATCGCTTCGAAAATATGCCCTCCCCCGCCACGTATCGTGTCCGCGAAATAAACAAAGACGGATGGACCCAGACATTGCCGGGCTTGGCCGCGAATTACCAATATACGATTGCAACCGAACCCAATACGCTTTATTCCGGCTATAACTTCGGCAATACCACCGCCTCCGCAAAATACGGCGGAGGCCAGGGCACCTCGACTGCCCCCTATCTGATTTATACCGCCGAGCACATGAATCAAATCGGCCTCAATACATCGGATTGGAGCAAATATTTTAAACTGATGGCTGACATCGACATGTCTGCCTATACCGGCACACAATACAACATCATTGGCAACGCCTCCACGAAATTTACCGGCACATTTGACGGCAATGGTCATGTCATTCGCAATCTGACGTATTCCACAACCACCGCGGTCATGTATGTCGGCTTGTTTGGCTACACCAGCAATGCCGCAATCAAGAATCTGGGCATTGAAAATGCGTCTCTATCGACCGGCGGTTCGTATGTCGGCGGACTGACCGCCTGGCAGGAAATTGGCACCATCACGGATTGTTATAGCGCCGGGGTGGTAACAGCTTCATCAACTTCGACCTATGTCGGTGGATTGGTTGGACGCAGTTCCGGTTCAATAACCCGCTGCAGCAGCAAGGGCACGGTTTCATCGGTGTCCACCGTTGCAGCCGCCTATGCCGGAGGGCTGGCTGGATTTCTGACCTCCAACACGCTGTCGTCCTCCTGCAGCACGGCAGCCGTGACGGCTTCTTCCGCTTCCAATGCCTACGCCGGCGGATTGGCAGGATTGCAGACATCCAGCACCATCACATCCTGCTTCAGCACCGGCCCGGTCGATGCCTCGTCGTCCACGGCGTATGCCGGCGGACTGGTGGGCTTCCAGGGTACAGGTACAACGCTGGAAAAATGTTACTCGGCCGGACCCGTTACAGCAGCCGCAACATTTGCATATCAAGGGGGCTTACTGGGGTCTAAGTCCGGAGTTGTTACAAACTGCTTCTGGGATACCCAGACCAGCGGCCAGCCAACCAGTGCAGGCGGCACCGGCAAGACAACGAACCTGATGCGAACACAGGCCACGTTTGCCAACGCCGGCTGGGACTTTACCAATACCTGGCGGATTTGCGATGGAACCAACTATCCCCGCTTGCAGTGGCAGCCGCTGCCCACAGGCGATTTCGTCTGCCCCGAAGGCATCGAACTGGCGGATGTCCTCTTCATGGCCGAAAGCTGGCTTATGACCGGGACATTGCAGGCCGATATCGCCCCCGCAGCGCCCGACGGCCAGGTCAACTTCCAGGACTTCAATGTGATTTCCGGCAACTGGCTGGAAGGAACGGATTAACCGCGACGGCAAAAGAAGACCATAGCGAAATTCGCCACAGCTCCCCCACGGAATATGCCCGTGCTGCGGATATGCATCCAACCGCCTGCTGACGGATAAAGGGTGGCTCTAAAAATTGCTTTTGAGCGGCAAAGAGAAGATTTTTGCTCACTGGCAAGGAAGGTAAAAAGCCGCTTTATTTGGATAATAAAGCGGCTTTTGCCTGACGCCGCCAGGGACAAAAAGATTCCTTTGTCCGCCAAAATGAATCTTTAGAGGAACCCTAAATGCATATCCGCCAGCCGCGCAATGACGGCCGGCCCGGCAATTCCATGGACAGAACGAGCCAACTCATCCTGTTGCTCAACGGGAAACGCAATAGCCCGAATCAAATCGCGTCCCGTTCCCGATGCTCCTGAATCAGCGTCCCCAGAACAGCCAGCGTACGCTCATACGTCTGCGGCTTGGCCATCACCATCTCGTAAATATGATCCGCCGTAAAAATCTGTTTATTGCACAGCTTGTTCTCGTGATAGAATTTCCGAAGACCCAGATTCCAGATCTCCTCATACCGCTTCGCGTAGCTTTCCTCAAAACCGCGCCCCAGATGCTGCGGCCGTGTCCAGTTGATCAGGGCCTGGTTAAAATCAATTCTGCATTTCCGGGCCTTGCCCAGATCCCACACAAACGTCTTGACCACACCCATCTGCATCGCCGTACGATCATCGCAACCGGCCCGCATGGCCGCATACTTCATCGCACAGACTTTATCGTAATATCGCCCGCACAGTTGCTCAATGGCCATCCTCGACACATGCTTTTCGGGCATATCGCTGTCAAGCGTCTTGTTCTTCCGCTGTTCCGGCGACAGAATATCCTCAAAAATGCAATATTCGCACGTCGCACATTTCTGAATTAAATCCTCGGGACATCCCATTAATTCCACTTTCATTTTATCCTCTATATGATGATATATGTATGATAACTTTATAATTCAATGAATTCCCCGCGCAAACCCCGAATCGGTGCTCTATGCCTCATCCTTATCAGTTGTCTTGTAACCATAAACGATTCATTATCTCTCTATTAATCACCCTGACCGTAATTACAGAATAGGTATTATACCCAACTCAGTTGGATTCTGCAAGACCTCCGTCGATCTGTTTGATGCTGTATATATGCTGATCCTGCTTAATATGTCCCCGGTTCGTCGCGGCGATTGTGGCTCAAGCCTCCGTGCTTGAGGTGAATTCAGCCTCCGCCGCAGGCGGTTTCCATAATTTTGATTTTTGCTCTTTTATTTTTAATCTGCTTCTATACCCGTTGGGTATTCGCTACAAAGCCAGTCTCATATCATACCGATATAATTCGTCTTGCAGAGCTCTTGCTTTGCCGCGTGTGCAGTAATCCAGAAGCTGCCAGAATTCCTCGCCATGGTCTTTAATCCGAGTATGAACCAGTTCATGAACAAAAAGATATTCCCGCAGCCGAAACGGCAAAAGAGCCGCATTGAAATTAATCAGAATATCATCATCCCACGAACAGCATCCCCAGAGGGTTCGACTGAAGGTAATGCCTGCACTCCGATACCAGAATCGAAAATGACACGCCAGCTTATCCAGATGCACCAGCAGATATTCCGCAATCTGCCGCTCCGACCAGGAACAGAAATACGGCGTATCCAGCAAAGCCTTTTTAGCCGCCTCAAAACAGCGTTTCTGCTCATCGGTCACAGGCACATCAGGCTCAAGACTCAGGCGGAGAACCGGCCTGGGTCGCATATCAAACGCCGCTTTCTGATCCCAATTCAAAATGTCCATGGAACAGGATCCTCTTATTATAATCGACCGCAATCCGGCCAAAGCTTTAACCGCAGCAAAAAGACCATGATGACGATCAAGCCCGCTCTCGCATAAACCACCACACAATCAATCCGGTCTGCACAACTGCAATCATAATAAAAACGGCTCGGAAACTCAATTTTCGTGTCTTATGCCGAAACACAACCTGCCCCGCCAGCGCCCCCGGCGTANNGCCGCCCTCCATGACGAACCGCTTGATGCTTATCGTATCCATAAAATAAAAACGTGACGAAGCTCAGCGTAATCAGATAAATCCAGACAGGACCAATACCTGTAAAATACCACAAAGCAATCCCGACAGAGACTGACAGGAATATACAAGCCAGGAAATAGAATCGGTAGGGATTAGCCATCGCGGGTTTTTAAAACAACCTCCGCCATAACACATCTGACAACTGTTTCATATGTGGAAATTGAAAGCTCAATCGGATACAGTCCTCGGACAGGCTCACGCTTCACTGCTGACAATTTTCAATGAGCAAGGGAAAGCATATCGCAGACACCGCCCGGATTCCAGCAAAAAGTCCCGCCTGCCCAAAGCAGAAATTTCCAATCCCGTTGTCCCGCCCCCCCCCGGCCTGCACAAAATCCGCAGACTCCGACCTTGAATTCCTGCCACGATTACCGTATAATAAAATGTATATTATTTGAATCATTTCTGCATCGTTTATATTTAGAAACCGATAGTTTTATCCAAAATGCGGCCGTTTCAGGAGGTTTGAAAATGTTTAAAACAAATTGCTGTTTCTTCATGATTTCGTTCCCCAATCTCGTTGCGTCCGCTAAGTCCCGCAGACATAACCCTTAAGCAAAGGCCCGACCATGCACATCAAGTACTCCACCAGCAAAGGCAGCATGTACACCCACGTCCTCGACAGTGCCCACGATTACTGGCTCAAAGAGGACCCGTCCGGCCAGATCCACCCCCTGACCGAAGCCATCCCCATCTCCAAAAAGAAACTCCAGGAACTGATCAAAGAGTATCCCTCCACCCTGCTCGATAAAACCTATTGTTTCGACCAGACCGTCGAAAAGGAATTCTTCAACGATGCCAAACGCGAACAGATCAACAGCCCCTTTGAAGCGGAGGATACGGTCATCTTTTTCATCGTCAACACTGAATCCGGACGCCACTCCATCGGCTGCAGCAGCCAGGTCGTCAAAACCGAAATAAATGATTAAATTGGACACACAAATTACAGAATAAAAACGACAAAATAATCATAGGAGCTTACCATGAAAACCTTATTCTTTGTTCTGTGCCTGACAGGCTCATTATGCCTGGCCAATCCTGCAGACCTGAATGCAGACCACAAAGTCAGCCTGCAAGACTTCTATCTCTTCAACGAGGCGTGGAAATCTCAGGCGGGAAGCCCAAACTATAACGACCTCTGCGATTTATCTGTTCCCAAAGACCAGCTCATCGATATCCGCGACCTGGTCGTCTTCGCCGACAACTGGCTCTGGCAGGCCATCCGGCTGGATATCTACTCCGACGGATGGGGCTATTTCGCCAACACCGTCTGGCTGGAAGAAGAAGGCTCGTGGACATTGAAATTTGAGGATTCGCTGGCCGAAAACTACTTGGGCTATCAGGGTCTCTATTATGCGTATGTGTACCGTCCCGGCAGCTTTACCGAACTGGTGACGTTTAAAGCCATAAAGGTAACACGTCCATTCCCCCCAACGGCAAAGCCGACATTTCAGGCAACCCTCGACGTGGACCTGGACCCGATTGAATCCAACCTGTTCAACGGCACCATCTTCCTGACACAGCCGTTCTTTACCGCCAACTATCTGGCCTATACCGAAGTCAATGTCCTCGACTGGGACACCCATCAGCCGGTCACGTTATTCACCACCGACGCCCAGGGCCGATTTTCCGCTGAGCTGGAAGAAGGGACCTATTTATTTACCTTTTATGAAGGTTCTGATCAGCACACCGAAGACGCCTTTGTTTACGGTTCCTATTTGGATTTTCGCTACCCGAGTTTTGTCGTCCTGCTCAAGCCCAACATTTATCTATACCCGCAGACAACCACCGACTTGACCGTCACTGTGGACTTTCCCGCAGGCGGAAGCGTCATCGCATCCGATCCTCTCTATGCCGGCTCATGGCAAATCACCGCCGACCCCACCGGCCGTCTTGACGGCCTTTACGACTACCTGTTCTACGAAAGCAGCCAGCCGGATTACGGACAATACCAGGCCGGATGGGTCGTCGCACAGGAGGATCTCGAAGACTTCTTCCGAACCAATCTCGCCCAAACCGGATTTATCCCGAACGAAATCGATGATTTCATCGAATACTGGCTCCCCCGGCTCAAGACCAGCCCCTGGTACGCCATTTACCCTCAATACAACGCACAACTGGAAAAGATGGTTCGACTGAACTTCTCACAGCAGCCCGACAATCTCATTCGCCTGCTCTATGCCGTGCGAGCAATTCCAACCGGCTCCCTGACACTGCCCGCCCCCGAAATCCCCGCCTTTTCACGCGACGGTTTTACCGCAGCCGAATGGGGCGTCACCCTGAAATAAAAAGCTGCGAATTAATCGTGATTCCAATCGATTCTTTTTTGTCGACAATCCTGGATAAAAAGGAATAGCTTGTGCTGCCTTTTTATTTCGACAACGGCTTTTGTCCGAATTTAAACCGTTTTATAACCGGATAATCCCCAATCAGCTCAAAGCTCACCTCCCGCTGGGCCCCCGGCTCACGAACACGAACCGTCTGCACCCCGCGATTGTACGGATTACACGCAACGACCAGCAGCTCGCCCCGGTCGCCACTGAACTTCGCCCGGACCAGCGGCTCCTGATAATAATTGCAGTAGCTCGGATACCGCTCCTTGTCCACCCGCCACGTCTTGCCCTGCGAGGTAAACAGTTCCGGCATAAACCACTCAGTTTTCGCCTCGATAATGTCCTTATTCCGCCCCGCCTGCCACATCCCCAGCACGTGATAATTATAGAACCCGAAGTATTTGATGTAATAGTAAATATCCTTGTCAACCCCGTTAAACGTCCGCCGCACCG
>DLFY01000323.1 GCA_002482415.1 Phycisphaerales bacterium UBA7708 | reverse complement strand
TACGAAATTGTTATGCAATCGGAACATCACCAGATAACGAACGGCTAACAGTCGGTTTAGTAGGATATATGACGGAAGGGCAAATCGTAAACTGTTATGGTGTTTGTTATGCCTATGAAGGAATGCTGATTTGGAATAATGATCGAGGGCTCATTAAGAACTGTTTTTGGAGCATAGAAAGTGCAACCTATCCCTTCGGCGATGGCAATCCGGAAAGAATGTTGGGCTTATCTGCATACCCGATGAAATCCATTCAGACATATCTTGATGCGGGGTGGGATTTTGCGGGAGAGACACAAAATGGGACGGACGATATTTGGGCGATTGATCCGAATGTAAATGATGGGTATCCCTACCTGATTCAAAAACCGCTGGTACAGGGAGATGGTTCGGATGGGAATCCGTATCTTATTTATCTGCCGGAGCATTTTGATTATGTTATGCAGAATCCGTTGCTGTGGGATAAGCACATACAGATGCTTAGCAGTATCGATTTGTCCGGTCGGACATTTAGTGATGCGCTTATTGCGTCTGATAGTTCCGGAAAGACATTTGAGGGTGTTTTTGACGGGAATGGCTGCACGATTTACGGTATGAAGATAACGGGCGGACAGTATGCAGGTAATGGAGGATTATTCGGTTGTATTGGTAAAAGAGGGCTGGTTAAGGATTTAAATATCAGGCGGGTTGAGGTTTGCGATTTTGATACATGCGGCGCCCTGGTCGGGTGGAATAAAGGCAGAATCCAAAGATGTGTTGTTGATGACGGCTTTATTGAAGGTGGTACCTGTGTCGGGGGACTGGTTGGTTCAAGCCAAGGAACGCTGTTTCAGTGTTCTTCCCGTACTGAGGTCAGCAGCAGCCAGTTTTTCGGATATGTTGGTGGATTGGCAGGACATGCATTTAGTGGAAGTATCGAACAGTGCATGGCGGATGGTATGGTCAGCGGAACGGATTATGTCGGCGGCTTGGTGGGAAGAAGTGCGTATGGATATATCAAAGAGTGTTATGCTGTTGGAGAGGTCAATTGTGACAATTCAACCTATACTGGCGGTTTAGTCGGACATCTGATTGGTGGCGTTGTTTTCATGTGTTATACTCGCGACTATCAATTAACCGGGATGAATGAAGGCATGATTAGTTTCTGTGCCGACGATGCCGGTCCCTATGCTTATGACTGGTGGGACGGGCAGGTGTGGGAATTGTCAGGATATAGGAATTATCCAGTTCTTATCTGGCAAAGTCTTGTCAGCCACTATGATAAAGCGCCATGGCCTACTAATTCATGGCAGTATCAGACTACCGGTGATGGTTCAGCAGGGCATCCTTATTTATTGACACAGACTAATTTTGAAGAGGTATTGAATTGCCCCACTGATTGGGATAAGCACTTTATCTTAACCGAAGATATCGCTCTTTCCTGGCATCCTCTTCATGAAGGCACTGCCTTTGGCTGTTTTGACGGTGTTTTTGATGGGCAGGGACATAAGATTATTAATGTTTATATAACTGACAATACTGGTAATGGTTCTGGCTTCTTTGGGGTTGTTGGTCCCAATGCACATATCAAACAGCTTGGTATTGAAGGTGTTTTATGGAATCAAAGCAGTACGGAAAATACTGATGGATGCGGCGGATTGTTTGCATATCAAAATAACGGGCGCATTGAAGCCTGTTATGCAGCAGGGCAAGTAACTGCGAATTTCTGGCCGGGCGGTTTTGTATTTCGCAATATCGGGATGATTCAGGATTGTTATTTCAGAGGTAATGCGACTACACAAGCACTGGTCGATCCAATTGCGGGTGGATTGGTTGGATTTAATATAGGCAGGATTTTGAGATGTTATGCTTGTGCCTCTGTCCAGGAAGTGCATCCCGATTGGGATTTACTCAGTGGCGGGCTGGCTGGTTTGAGTATAGGGCTGGTTTATCGCAGTTTCTGGGATACGGATGTCAGCGGCACTATTGTCAGTTCCGGTGGAACGGGTAAAACAACCGAGCAGATGAAGCTTCGGGCGACCTATGAAGGGTGGGGCGACGGTGTCTGGAAGATTGCCGACGGCAAAAGTTTGCCTCGGCTGGTATGGGAAGATATATCGCCTCTGCCGCCGGATTTTATCAAATTGGATTATCAATTGATACAGGATGCCCCGCGAAACTATAGCGGAGGCAGCGGGACGGAAAGTGATCCTTATATTCTCAAGACTCCGGAAGATATGCTGGCACTGGGTACCTATCTTAATGATGTGGATAAGCATTTCCGGCTTGATGACGATCTTGATTTTGCAGGTTACGATTTGCGGGAGGCTGTCGTCGGATATTTTAATGGAACTTTTGATGGTCATGGGCATGTCATACGCAATCTGAATATTTATGGTGTTATCCCGTGGGGTGAATACAATCTTTCTATTATCAGTGAGCTTGGACTGTTTGGTTTGTTGGACAAAAATGCTTCGGTGAGTAATATGGGTGTTGAAGCCATTGTTGAAGGGTACTCTAATCTTGGCGGTATTGCAGGAGAAAACTGGGGCAGGATACGACAATGTTATTCCAAAGGCGGTGTTTATGGCTGTGGAAGTGTTGGCGGTTTGGTTGGTTCAAACGGCTATCGGTGGACAGAAACTTCGGCGCTGGTGGAAGACTGCTATTGTGAGTCTGAAGTACAAGGTTCCTGCGTCGTGTCAGGCTTGTTGTATCAGGTTACAGGAGGACTTATTGGATGGAATGAGGATAGAGTATGTAATTCATGGTCTTCGGGGTATGTATCTGAAATTGAATTTTCCTCCTGGGGGAGTACTATTCAGGGCGGATTGATTGGATTTAATGGATATAGAGAACCGATAGTTGAAAATTCGTTCTGGGATAAAGACACATCCAGTCAAGCTGCAAGTTTTGGCGGAACAGGCTGTTCGACGGAACAGATGCAATCGCGTTCAACATTTATGGAGACGGGATGGGATTTTACAAATGAGACGGACAATGGAAGCAATGATGTCTGGCGGATGTGTGCGGAGGGGGTGGATTATCCGCGGCTGAGTTGGGAGTTTGGACGGGTCGGGGATTTTGCGTGTCCGGATGGGGTTGGGGTGGAGGATTTGGGGCATTTTGCGGGGCGGTGGCTGATGGACCAGTGTGCGGTGTTGAATGATTGTGCGGGAGCGGATTTGGATGCTTCCGGCGTGGTGGACCTGGCGGACTGGACGCTGTTTGCGGGACGGTGGATGGAGAATTGAAAAAGTTCGTAGTTCGGAGTTCATAGTTCGTAGTTTTTTTGAGAAATCACGTTGCTTGCGCTCCGTGCTGCTGTTCTTAATTTGAGCGGGCACAGGGTCACGAAGGGCAACCACAGTGGGTTGCCCCTACACGCAACGCACAAGGTGTAAGAAAGGGCGGACACACAGGTCCGCCCCTACGAAATGTGTTAGGTATCGATTGGGGCAAAAAAGGCTTTACCGGGGATGGGTATTTAGTTATATTATATCGACTTTATACCTGAAAATTTAGGAGATACGCATGGAAACAATTGGAATCATTGGCGGCGGAAACATGGCCGAGGCGATCATTAAAGGCATTATCGGGTCGGGGATGTACAAGGCCCGGGATATTATGGCGTCGGATGTCCGGCCGGAGCGGCTGAGTTTTCTGGCAAAGGAATACAAGATAAAGACAACACTGAATAATGAGGAACTGGTTCAACACGCCAAAGTGCTGCTGATTTGCGTCAAGCCGCAGAATGTCAAGAAGATGCTGGACGGGATCGAGGGCAAGACCCGCGATAATACGCTGGTCATCAGTATTGCAGCGGGTATTACCACGGCGTATCTGGCCCAGCGGCTGAGCAATTGCCAGGTCATCCGCGTGATGCCCAATACGCCGGCGATGGTGGGCGAAGGGGCGGCGGCGCTGTTTTCAGCCAATGCGTCCAGGGAGTCGGTGGACCATACGCTCAAACTGTTTTCTGCGGTGGGGCGGGCAGTCCTGGTGGATAAGGAAGAACTGATTGATGCGGTGACGGCCATCAGCGGGTCAGGCCCGGCGTACTTTTTCCTGCTGATGGAAGAAATGGTCAAGTCGGGTGTCAAGATGGGGATTCCGGTGGATATTGCCGAGGACCTGGTGTATCAGACCGCCAAGGGGGCAGGCGTGCTGGCCAAGCAGGCCTATGCCCGCGGCGAAAGCCCGGCCGAATTGCGGCGGAAAGTGACCTCGCCCAATGGGACGACCGAGGCGGCGATTAATGTGTTTGGCCAGTTGAATCTGGGGGATACGCTGTTTGCCGGTTTCGAGCGGGCTCGACAGCGGAGTGTGGAGTTATCGCGCGAGGTAGAAAACAGCTAAACGATCCGGAAGGACTTTATGAGCTGATAAAAAAAGGCCCCGGCTGCAAATCAGTCGGGGCCTTTTTATTTTTTTATCCCATAAATGGATAGCGGTAATCGGTCGGGGGGATGAAGTTTTCCTTGATCGCCCGCAGCGACACCCAGCGGGTCAGGTTCATCATCGAGCCGGCCTTGTCGTTGGTGCCGGAGCCGCGTGCCCCGCCGAAGGGCTGCTGGCCGACGACGGCGCCGGTGGGCTTGTCATTGATGTAGAAATTGCCGGCAGCGTGCCGCAGTTTGTCCAGCGCCAGGTCGATGGCGTAGCGGTCACGGGCGAAGACGCAGCCGGTCAGGCCGTAGATGCTGCTCTGGTCGCAGAGCTGCAGGGCTTGTTCGTATTCGGCATCCTCATAAACAAATACGGTCAGGACGGGGGCGAAGATTTCCTCGACCATGGATTCATAGTGGGGGTTGGTGGTTTCAATCAGAGTAGGCTCGATGAAATAGCCTGTGGCGTCGTTGCATCCGCCGCCGAAGAGGATTTTGGCCTCTTTGGAAGTACGGGCACGGTCGATATAGCCTTTGGTATTGTCAAATGAATCGCGGTCAATGACAGCATTCATGAAATTGCTGAAGTCCTGGATGGGGCCGATTTTGACGGTCTTGAGCTGGTCGATGACCTGCTCTTTGATTTTGGGCCAGATGCCCCGGGGGACATAGACCCGCGAGAGGGCCGAACATTTCTGGCCCTGGAATTCAAAGGCACCACGGACCATGGCGGTAGCCGTGGCGGCAATATCGGCGGAAGTATGGATGACCATGAAATCCTTGCCGCCGGTTTCGCCGACGATGCGGGGATAGGTTTTGTATTTGGCGATCTGGTCGCCGATGGTTTTCCACATGCCCTGAAAGACAGCCGTACTGCCGGTAAAGTGCAGGCCGGAAAACAGGGGGGAATCGAGGACGGGGGTACCAACCTGCGAACCGGAGCCGGGGATGAAATTGATTACACCGGCGGGCAGGCCTGCTTCATGTAAAATCTGCATAATCCAGTATCCGGCATAGACGGCGGTCGAGGCGGGTTTCCACAAAACGGTGTTGCCCATCATTGCCGGGGCGGTACACAGATTGCCGCCGATGGAGGTGAAGTTAAACGGTGTTACGGCAAAGACAAATCCTTCCAGCGCCCGGTATTCCACGAAATTCAGGTTGCCATACGGAGAGTACAGAGGCCGGTCTTTGTAAAGTTCCTGCATGTAGTAGGGATTGAACCGCCAGAAATCGACCAGTTCGCAGGCGCTGTCAATTTCAGCCTGGTATGCGTTCTTACTTTGATTGAGCATTGTGGCGGCGTTGAGGATATAGCGGTATTTGCCGCTGAGCAGATCGGCGGCCTTGAGAAAGACCGAGGCCCGCTGCAGATAAGGCAGGGTTTCCCAGTCATGTTTGGCTTTCTGGGAGGCCTCGATGGCCAGTTGGACTTCTTTGGGGCCGGCCTTGTGATAAGTTGCCAGTACTTTGCTGTGGTTGTGCGGCTGAATGCATGTGCCGGTATTGCCGGTGCGGATTTCTTTGCCGCCGATGATCAGGGGGATTTCAAGCTGCTGCGATTCCAGTTGAGCGATGGCCTGTTTCAACAGGTCCCGTTCTTTGCTGCCGGGGGCATAAGAATACACCGGCTCATTGATTGGTTTAGGTATATTGCTGATTGTATTGTTCACAGAGGCACTCCATCAAAAATTATCTCAAATAAAGTAGTTCTCCGGTCGGGGTAACAAAAATTCCCCGATTCAGTATATATTCAGGATTGAATAAGGTTTTGAACCGTTTCATTCGACCAGGATTGCCTCAACGGGGCATTCATCCGCGGCCTGCTGGACGGTTTCTTCTAATTCAGGGGGGACGGTATCGACAAGGACCTCGGCCTTATTGTCACCCATCGTAAAGACTTCCGGGCAGGTATCCACGCACAGTCCACACGCGGTACAGTTGTCGTCAATTCGTACCTTCATTTCCAGTTCCTTTCCTTGCTTGGCTTGAAATGTACTTATTTAAATTGCCACATGAGATTGACCGCCGGATACGAGGTCAAATCCACGGATGTTGTATTATAGCAAACAAAGCCCGCTTTTTACAAGCAAAACCGGGTTTATTACGAATATTCAGCAGTATTAAATATCAGGACATACAGTCGTATTTTGCCGGGATTCTGCTCAGTATTGAACAGCATGGCATCGATGGTGGTGCTGGTCGGGACGCGAGCGGGTGCCAGAACGATAAAATCTCCCTGTTCGAGGGTACAATCCAGCCTGCCGGGCGGCAGGTTGGTCCCCTGATAGTCGTCTTGTGTGTCCGTCTGGGGCAGCCGGAGTTTCACTAAAGGTGAATAAGCCGGGATTATCTGAAGCTGAATGGAGTTTTCCCGGGATGTTAGTTTGGGCTTGATGACCCACCCGATATAACCGGGATCGAAGGATCTGGATATCTGTGTGTTGGTAGTGAAAAAAACGTTACGCTGCTGCTGAAGAGTAATGGTGGCAAATAATTCAGATGTCTGATCAAGAGTACTCAGGACTTTTCGAGTAACTCGGACAGCTCCCACGCTTGATAATACCCCAACCAATTCCGATCCCCGTACAGATTTGCCTTCACCAACCGTTATGCCGTTGGAGGCATAAAGACTCTGGTTCTGAAAGGTGACGTTTTTGGGACGGAATGTCTGGAGTGCCTGGTTCAGGGATTCCACCTGGTTGTGCTCGATTTCAAAAGTCACAATATCAAAACTGATCTGATTCTGGAAATTGGGTGTTTTTACGGGGCCTAAATCCTGCAGGGTCAGGCGTTCGGATGACGACAGAGAATCAGCCTTCGTTTGGTCATGGAGACAACCTGCTGCAAAAAAGAGAATACCGATTAAAAGTATATCAATACATACTCGCATACGGGCCATTATATAGCACCCATACATCAAGTCAAATGGGAAACANNTTGCTATGTATATGTTATACCCGTAAACGTGGTGATTCACAGAATTCGATGGCGACAGAACTGGCCAGAGAATTTGACGGGCGTACCATAAAGTCGGAAGGCCCGACACGGACGACGCGGGCGTAGCTGGAAAAACTTCCGCCGTACTCGAGCAGACCTTCGGTAGGCGGGACGGTCATTTCCACGCTGACCAGTTCCCCGTCACGAAGCTTGGCGTTGTTGACCTCAACAAGCATTCCGCCGGGGCTGACGTTGACTGTATTGCCTGAATACAGCCGGCCGTCGCTGAGTCCGACTTTTTGGCAAAGTACGGTAAACTTCAACGGCAATCTTTTGTGTTTTCTTCGATCCGAGTCCATTTTGGTTGCCTCCATGCAACGAAGCAATAAATATTGATATTTTCTATCAGTTTAAAAGAGCAATCTTTATGCCAGAAACCGCCACTTTTATAGGTCTTTCAGATAACTATGTAAGTCTATATTTCACAATTCGTTACGAAACTTGAATTGAGTCGGTTCACCGCACCTAATTTTCTTTTCAAAGAAAACGATGTATAGAATAAACATCTTTCTCTAAATTATTATCGAAGAGCTTGCTCGTAAGATTAAATAATTCGTCGCAAAATCATTTTTATTCCCTTATAATTACAAGGCTTATGTAGAAAAAGCGTGGTATTTTTACAAAGGGGGAAGAGTGATTGTTGTTTTTTATCAACATCAATGTTGACATTTAGACCTAAAATAGATATTATTGGCCGTTATGGCGGATATATTGTTTACAAAAATCGAACAGGATGGCAAAAAAACAACAGATAGTCACCTTGTGGGGTCGATTAATCCAGATGCTCTCTCATTATTTCGCTCGATAGCCGAGTCTGTCGACAGCGGCTTTATTCTGTTTGATGCCGAATTCAATATTCACTATTGTTCTCCCATAGCAGATCGTTATATCGAACTATGCGGCGCGATTGATTTATCCCTTGCGGCAGGTACGGATTCCAAGGTGAATTGGAAACAGGTTTTGTCGGATATTTTTGAACAGCGGCGTGTCACACGTCTGACGGCTGTTCGATATTGTTTTCAACGCAAAAACCGGCTGCTCGACATCCTTTGTGTCCCAATTCTGGATGCCCAGGGGTGTGTATCTTATGGTGCTGTCGTCCTTGATGATGTGACGGATACAACCTTGCGGGAAAATGCGATGATTCAGGGTGAGCGACTGATTTCCATCGGGAAAGTGGCGGGAAAGGTTGCTCATGAGCTGAACAATCCGATGGATGGCATCCTTCGCTATCTGAATCTGGCGATTCGCGTTCTGGAGCAGGGCAACGGGGAAAAGGCCCGCGACTATCTCATTCAGAGCCGTAACGGATTAATGCGGATGGTGGGGATTATCTCGGAACTGCTTGAATTTTCACGCGGCACGCACCAGGCGATGGAGCCGGCGTCGCTGGACAGGATTGTGGATAATGCCCTTGGCATGATGAGCGGGGTTTTAGCGGGAATCGAGGTCTGTATTGAAAAGCATTATGACGGCCAGACCCTGATGATGCGAAACGATAATCTGTGCCAGGTTTTCTGCAATCTGATTAAAAATGCCGCTGATGTAATGGAAGGTAATGGAACTCTGACTATTACCGTCGGACAGGACTGTACCGACTGGGTGGTTCGGTTTCAGGATACCGGGCCGGGAGTC
>DLFY01000252.1:1184-19312 GCA_002482415.1 Phycisphaerales bacterium UBA7708 | reverse complement strand
GGCCGTCGCGGAATAATCATACCCGTTGGGTATATTTTGAGGGAAACCGGGCATGGAATTGAATTTTCTTGACCGCATGGCAGTGTATTGAGTAAAGTGGCCGATTCCGTTAGGATTAAATCATGTTTGGTAAATATTGATACCAATCATGGATGAAATTGTCCGCCCGAGGCGCGGCTAAGTACGGTTTCAATGTGTTCTGTGGCCATCCTCGCGGCAAAATGATACGTGTTAAGTATAAATGGGAAATCTCAGACAAGATGAAGCACGTTATAACAATATTCACCCTCGTGGCCGTACTGGTTATTACTCTCTTTCCGACTATCAGTTACGCCCAGACCGCTAAACAGTCAAAAGCCTCAGTCGGTGCCTATTATTTCGACGGATGGGCAGGACAGAGTCACCAGGCCAATGACCCCAACCAGCCCTGGGCCAAAGATGCCCCCACCCACCTGACCCGGCGGATGCTCGAGGAATTTCCCGAACGCGAACCGATCTGGGGCTGGCGGGATGATTCCCTGCCGATCATGGAACAGCAGATCGACCTGGCCGCCGACCATGGCCTGGAATGGTTCGCCTTTTGTTGGTACTGGCACGACAACGGCAAGCCGATCAACCGGGCCGCTATCGAATCCGATCCCAAACATGCCGGCCTGAACCTGTATCTCAAGGCCAAAAACAACCCGCGGCTCAAATTCTGCCTGCTGGTCGCCAACCATGCCGGTTTTGAAATCCAGGGGCCCCAGCAATGGAAAGCCGCCACGGAATTCTGGCTGCCTTATTTTAAGCACCCCAGGCATCTGACCGTTGACGGCAAACCGCTTATCATCATCTTCAATGCCGCCGGTGCTGCCAAAGCCGATCTCGATATGCTCCAGTCAACCGCCAAGCAGGCCGGTCTGCCCGGTGTCGCAGTGGCCTGCTGCGGTAACGGAACGGTCGAGCAGGGCTATACCCTCAGAACTCATTACAACATCAATAAGGGCTACGTCGATGGTCCCGAGGAGCACCCCTACTCCGAGTTGATCCCCCTCCATCATTCCGCCTGGCAGGGCAGCCAAGCTCAACCCTATATTCCTGTCGTTACCGTGGGCTGGGACAAGCGCCCCTGGGAAGGTCCCAACGGCCTCAACCAGCAAGAAGGCTGGTACTTCCCGGATCGTACCCCCCAGCAGCTTGCCGGCCTGCTCTCCGATGCCATCAAATGGCTCGATGCCCACCCCAATCAAACTACCGCTGAACGCCTCATCCTGCTCTATGCCTGGAACGAATTTGGCGAAGGGGGTTATCTTCCGCCCACCAAAGGCGACCCCAACGGAATGACTCTCAAAGCCATTCAAAATGTTCTCAGGGGCATTTAAGAATCATAATTTAGGAAAAGAACGGTTTTATTTCTGATATCGCTTTTTAATACCTGCGGCCTGAAAACGGGGTTTTGGGCAAAACCGGGACCGATCAAAATAGTGTTCAAGAGCTTACAAATCAGCTTACAAAAAAGCCTTCCAGTAAGTGTCAGCAGCAGTCGATATCTGACAGTATCGAAGGGGGAAAAACAGGCCAAAAAAGAGAATTGGGGGATTATCATAAGTCCATTAATACGGCATTGTTAGGCACAAAAAAAGAAGCCCTGTCAGCGATTGACACCGACAGGGCTTTCATCGAGGCCGACGGGGGTCGAACCCGCAACCTTCGGATCGACAGTCCGATGAGAGCGGTTCGCTGCTGAATCGTAAGCTATACAAAACAAAGACACTTATAAAAAACGAACCTGTAAACGCCGGTCTGACTTACCCTAAAACTTACTGCGCACAAATTTCCCCTCCATTCACACCCCCAGAACTCCAGGCCATTATAGACAAGTGGTCAACCCTGCCGGGTGCAATCAAGAAAGCGATTCAAGCTTTGGCCGCCTACACAGAAACCAAGTGAATCATAGACTGAGGTAAAAAATGAGTAAAAAAACATCGGAAAAATTAGGTAACAATCAAACATCACAAAAGCCCCTGTTCGATAAGTTTGTTCCCGGCAAGACCCGGTGCCGGTACTGCGAGGCGGCGCTGCGGGTCCGCGGCACGACGACTGTGAGAATGCCCGACGGCGGCGTAATGATTTCCCGAAGCGTCCGGTGCCAGGGACCGAAATCCCATGGGTACGAGCTGAAGGAAGTTTTCCTGGATAAAAGCGCGGCCCCAATCTCCCCAGAGGAAATGGCACCCAAAGAAAGTAAGGTTTACGACGTCACCGGCCTCGGCTCGATCCACCGAATCCCGATTGATCAGTTCGTTATCAATCAAACCAAATGTTTTTATTGTGACAGCCTTGTCCGCGTCCGCTATAAAGACTCAGAGAGGCTGCCGGATGGCCGGGTGAAGGTTTCTCGCCAGGTCATGTGTAAAGGTCCGCGGGGCCATCAGTTCATTTATGAAGAAATTGTGGGGGATATCCGCAAAGATAAACCCGAAGGGGATTGCCAATCGACGCCGTCGGCAGCCGAAGTGAGACACCCGAACAAACCGGCCTNNCCAAAAAATGAAAAAGCCGGCAGAGAATACAGACCCCAAGCCGCTGGACCGAGATCGTCAAGGCCCCATGAAATGCAAAGTCTGCGGGCAGCGTCTCGATATCCGCAGCCGCATCTCTGAGAGCCTGCCGGATGGCCGCCTGAAGATCACCCGTCACGTGAAATGCCGCGGGCCGGTAACTCACGTGTACGAGTTGATCGAGATTCGTTCTACAGCAGCGCCACAAGCGGCGGAGTACTATTCTTCTAAGGCACGGCGCCTGTCGAATATGGACCGCGTCGGTCGATACGAAGGCCTTCTGTCCAGCGATGATAATAGCCTTGATCCCTTCCGGCAGAATCGGGACAGGCCTGCAAGATCAACGCCCGCTGCCGTCGGCAAAGAGAACGTCGCTGAGCCTGCAACTCCCGCGGCCAAAAAGGAAGATCAAAAGCAGGATTCAGACCCACCGCGGCCAAAAATCCCAAGAATTCCTGATCAATACCGCCGCGATCCGTTTGATATTGATTTCGATTTTTAGCCGCGTTTAAATGTAAACCACTGTAAACATTAGTTTTATGCTTTTGGAAAGAGAATCCAGGGTGGCCCAGGCAAGGGCGTTTTGGATTGTTGGTTCATTGTAAAGTGAAAACGCAAATCATTATAGAGTATAACTTTATGAACACTCCGCCGACCCGCCGTCCGCCCCCTCCCCCCCCAAAGTTTACGGGTCCTTCCCGGGCCAATTCAAACGCGGTTCGGCCGGTCATGGCGGGGGGAGGGTGCGAGGGAAATTTTTTTTGTGAGTTTACATACTCGGCCTTTTACAGTCCGCAGCTTCGGCGCTAACAAAGCAAATCGCCCAGCTCCGGGGCAGGGGGCCATCCAGGCCTGTCGCGCCTTGTGGCCCATCCTGGAGCGATTTTGTTATAGCGGTTCTGAGGTCCCCTTGTCCGGGGCCTTGCGGGATGGCAGGGGCCTTCCTTCAGGCGGCGATCCGGCGGAACCCAGAACAGCGGCCCCCCCCTTTATGTCGATGGAATAAACGGACCAATCGGTCATGTCGAAAATCGCGGCATTCATCGACACGACAGCGGCTTTAATACAAGATACAAAATCGACAGAATAGCGGCGTAAGTTTTTTAAAATTTCTGTTGACCGTCCGGCGATTTCTTCGATAATAAGGGCGTGAACTCTTTAATATACAAAATCCGTTTAGTGCAAAAAATGATGGGCAGGGACAGTCTATCCGTAAGGCTGGCTACCTCTACGTATGTTAGAGAGTTCACACCCCTGCCCACCCTTTTTAAAACGGAGACCAATCATGGAAAAACCACAGGAAGAGCTTGACTCACAAAAGCGGCAAATTGCATTTTTGTTCGTTTCAACCTTAAATCAGGTGGGGACCCCCGGAGAGATTTCACGGGTTGCGGCCTTTGCCGGCGGCGGCTTTGGGTCTAAACCAGGTCCATTTCCCCTTGCCATCACCCCCAGCGCGGAGCAATTCTTTCGAGGAACAGAGGCCCTGACGCTGCGGATGCAGGCCTTATCCGGGATATACGCTGCACTGACCAGGAAGTCCTTGTCCTTTGTGGTCAAGGCCATGGAGGCCCTGATCGAATCCCACCCCAGCACCGCATCGGAGGTGTCACATGGCTAAGGTCCGAAATATTGACTTCTGCAAAAAGCGCAATTGCTGGAGGGTCCGCAAGCAAATTAAGGACCCCCAATCCGGGAAAAAATATCGCCTGGAAAAATACCTTCCGCATGGCGGAACGAAGGAGGATGCAATCCGCGTCCAGAAAAAATGGACCGAACTGTCGCAGAATATCAAGCTGGGCCGGATGGCTATGGGAGCGGATATCGATACCGCTTATCGTCAGTTCCTGGACCACTGCAAGCGGCACACGGAGCGGACCCAAAAGCTCTATGAAAATGTTATCACCCGGTTTTTAACGGTGCAAATGGAGAAGGTCCGGTCTGTCAATGAAATTTCCGTCGAGCACATCGAGGACTATCTGCAGGGCATTATCAAAACATCAACGAATCGCACGGCCAATTGTCACCTGACCGTGATCAAAAGTTTCTTTACCTGGTTTTGCCGGCGGCATAAAACCCCCAATCCGGCCGGGTGTATTTCGATGTTCAAAGAGGATCCGCCGGACAGCCGGTTTCTGACCGAAGCCGAATACCAGAAAATCATGGAAGCGGCAAATCCGCTGTTTCGGCGGCGATTTGTTTTTATCGCCAATACGGGGCTTCGGGCTTCCGAATTCAGCCAATTGACCTGGGGGCAGGTCAGCGAAGATCTCCGCTCGATCACCATTATCGGCAAGGGCAGGAAGCGCCGGTTTATCCCGCTCAACCAGACCGCCCAGGCCATCCTCAAAGACCTTCGCAGCGGCCAGGACAAACAGCCCGACCAGTATGTTTTTACGAGCGACAAATGCACACGTCGGCGGCAGAATATCCCGACCAGCCGAAAGGCCCTGGGATTTCAATGCAGCCTGATTGCCGAGAAGCTTAACCTCCGCAGCTTCGGCCCCCATGCCTTCCGGCACTATTTCGCAACCAGCATGATTCTGGCCGGCGTGCCGATCAGCCATGTCAGCAGGATATTGGGCCATAGCTCCGTCAAGACGACGGAGACGATTTATGTCCATGTTTCACCCCAGCACCTGGTCGGCATGACGGATTGTCTGGACCGGAAACCCGCGCCGACGGCGGAAAGCCAGCCGGCAGCACCCGCAGATCAGGACCAGACAGCAGCGGCAGGATAAAGATATGCTCATTTGAGAGAGACAGTAGTGAACAGGTTGAAAGGATAAAAATAATAATGAGAAAAAAAATAACACTATTTCACTATACGACAGGAATCCACTATAAAAAGATTATTTCTTCGCGTGTATTACTGACAGAAAATGAAACAACCCCGTATGCTCTAAGACCCGGCGAAAAAGGATTTTTATGGTTTACGGCAAGCCCTGACTGGGAACCGACAGCAAATAAAATGTGGAATAACAAAGATGGGACGAATATGTCCTTAACAACAGAGGAAACTGAAGAAATATGCAATGGCCTCTATCGTTTTGGCGTATATTTAAGTCCATCGTTTATCCATTGGAAAAGCCTCAAGGGTAAAATTGAATATAAATTGTATAATGTCCTTAAAGAGATTGCCATTGAAAGCGGATCGGATCCGAATTTGTGGTATGTGAGTTCAAAGCCAGTAGCAATTGAAAGGTGTTGTCGAATAGAACGGTATAATAACGGCAAGTGGATTGCATCGTCATCGTAATATAATAAGAAATACACATTTCGCAGAGGTTAAAAACGTGGAAAAGTTCAATAAACAAGAAAAAGGGCTGTGGAGCAATCTGGCTGCAATTGAGAGAATCGTTTTTCCGAATAGAGCTCTCGCCGAAGATATTGACACTTTATCGGAATACAGAGATCGCCAATCTCACCTTGATATAAATGACAAAAAGCAGGGCCTCCTGCAATATTTGAAATGTCTGTCGGGTATCGTAGAGCGTTTATCAGATTATTTTCTTAGATACAACCTCTGTGAGAATCCCATATATGTCCATGATAATATGTCTGCGGTGGACATCGATAGAGAAATTGAACGATTGGGATACCTCCTTTTTGTTGCATATCAGCTTAATGACGAAGGGTTTGCGGGATATCGATCTATTAGATATGATTCGATTATTTCAGCATTCAACACCCTATACAGGGATGTCTTGAATGACTATCTTTTGTCTGACCGGCGAGCTGGCAAGCTGAAGGAAACCGGACAAATACCGGAATCTGAATATTTTAGGGTGTATGGAGATAAGGCTTCGGGGATAGAGGTGCTCAGGGCCCGTTATTTCGATGACCTCTGCCGTGAGTTCTCGCATCTTATAGGCCGGGTCGGGTTTAAATGGAACGAATGGGATAACCTCCGCGCTTTGTTGATACGCGATACCCAGCTTCTTAAAAAGCGGATCGGTCCTGAAGAGCCGCTCGATGCTGCCATTAAGGGGATATTTACGCCCATAGACCAGGGGCTTCCCGCCGCCGTGGAAACAGCCGTACCGCCGCCGGCACAGGACACAGAGACAGAGGTGGAGAACATAGACTTAGATTTAAAGAAGTTTAACGAAGGCGATATAAAAAGGGCCATTATAGGCATGATTACTTCGAATGAACACAACCACTTCGCGGGCAATAAGGCATCGTATTTAACAAAAAACATCAGGAAGGCCCTGATAAGGTATCTGGGGAAACATCGCCACAAGGGCAACAAAATCGATCACGAAACAGTATTCAGCATTCACAACGAAGAAAACTACATAAAACTGGAATACAAAGGCAAGTACAGGTTTAATCTGATCAATATATCATAGGGGAGTTTTATAATTAGCAGGATGGCAAGTATGACAGAAAAAGAATTTCGTGATCAATGGATGCGTCAGGACAATGAAGGCCGAATCATGTTTTGTTATGACCATCTGGAAGACTTACTCGATAGTAATGGGCTTTTAGAAGAATTCTTTTATGAGGCCATGACAAGGGCGCACTTTCTGAAAAATCATATAGAACATATTAGATATATTGTTCCATATATTGACCGTATTACCATAAGGAAATACGCCCAAAAAGAATCAAAGAATAAAATGCCGGATCAGGAGGAATTTACCCTATACCGTGGCTTGGTTGCATGTAAGTCCAACATTGATTTTATAAACGAAAATGTTCGGTATAACTTATGGTCTTCTTGTGGATGCTCTTGGACTGACAGCTTAGAAATTGCCGCATGGTTTACATATTGCGCTTTGAATAGATTTCTCGTCGCGCCCGATTTCAACTCGGAGTTTTGGCCTGTTATTTTAAAAGCCGTTTTTCCTAATGAATTGATTTTATTTTTTTCAAATGATCGTGATGAAAGAGAGTATTTTGTCTTTGAGAATGAGGATTTCTTAGAACTTGAACCGAAAGGATTGAAGATATTACCCCTGACCCATGAAGAGATTAAGAGCTTATCCAAAAGAAGGCCGTGAAAATAAAATTTTATATAAAAAAGTTAATCCGACAAAGTACTCCAATTTCAAAACCGTCAATAGACCGCGAATTCTTCATTTAAACAGCATATCCTGAAAACCTTCAAAATATAAAGCTAATCCTTCTTGTTACTCCAAGCATCATCGTTTGGCGGCAAATTTCGCCCTTGCAAACAAAGCCAAATTACCGATTATGTAATCAGGTGTTGCAATGATGTTGAACATGATATTGAACCTTATTTTAAGGAATAGATCGATGGAAAGTTTATCGACAAGGCAAGTCGCCGTTGCGTTGGGCGTGACGGTTGACGCTTTATCTCGCGCCGTCTGGGCCGGGAAATTCCCGGCACCCGAGAAGAATCAGGCGGGCAATTACCTCTGGACGCCAGACGCTATTCAACATGCAGCGAATTACTTTTCCAACATCGAGCGTCACGCCAAATTCCCAGCACCGATCTTTCCTTCCGGGCAGGCTCTTTGCGGGCGATAACGCAGTCCCGACCACCAAAAACCCTAATTTCAAAAAGGATGACACATGTCCCCAATGACGCAAAAAACACAACCCCAACAGCCCGCATCCCAATACATGTCGGCCATCATTGCCGAGATCGAGCAGCGGCTGGATAGCTTCAGTAAGCAAACTCACGCGGTATGCGTGCGTATCGACGGCGAGATCGTCGCCATCGATGAGCAGCGGAAAACCCACTCCCAAAAGGCTGCCGGCCTTGCAGAAGACCTGCGACGTCTGAACGCGGACCTTGCCGAAGCTCAGGCCCGGGGAGATGAGAAAACTCGTATCCGCCTCATGGAGCAAATTGCCGGCAAAACGGCGGAAAAAGAAGAATTGGGCACGTTCACCCCCGACCTAAAAAAGCTGGAGCAAATCCGCGCAGAATTACCAGCGGTATCAGAAATACCCGGAATCAAACGATCACTCGAAAGGATGGAAACGCTGGCCAAGCACTGGCGCCTTCATTTTTATTCAACGGCGACGATGCTGTCCGACTATCGGCGCCGAACCTGTTAAATTGGGTTGCTTCTGCCATCGGCGGGGCTGGGNNCGACCCCGCCACAACTTAAAATGCTCTCTTAAATTATTTATAAACTGAGTTTCTTCCGACGCGGCCAAATGGCCAGCCCGGTCCGCACACCGGGCGCATCCGACGAGGGGGGGGGAATGGCCCCCCCCTCATTTAAAAAAAATATGGCTTTGATTGAACGAAAATATTTTAAGGTCTATACCAGGGCATCCTGGGCAGCGAGCTGGACGGCGCGGCCTGAGATTGCGGTGCTGGAGGCCACACGAGCAGCGGCCCCGGCGATTGGGCAGGCCCGCTTCAGTGTTCCTTATGGCAGCGGCAAGACCGAAGCAGGCGCGGCCCTGGTCAATGCGGCATCGCTTGCCAGTCTGACTGGCAGCTATATTCAGGTCACGATGGCCGACGACGACGCTGGCACGAACGAATATCCGATATGGACCGGATGTGTCGCCAAAGAAGAGTATCAGCCTTTGGGCCAAAAGGCCGCGGTCAAGACGGCTAATCAGAACATGACTGCCTATACGCTTGATTACCTGCTGGGGCAGGCCTATATCGAAAACAGCTTCGTTTTGGAAGGGGAGGCCGTCCACTCGATCCCGACTTTGATTTTGTTCAATGCCCGGATGGGGGACGGCAGGCTGGCCGGCAATCGTACTGAAGAGCCGGTTTCCCATGCCGGCACAAGCACCTATCTTTTCGATGGCTGCCCGGACACTGCCCAGCTTTGGACGGTCTGGGATATTCTGGTCTATGCCGTCAAGCGGCTGGCCCCGACGACGGGTCCAGTGTTTGACTTTCCGGCCTGGTATTACACGACGGGACTGGAGCCGGCGGAGGTGCTCTATCTCCAGAGTCTGAAGGTCATCTACAGCCTGGAAGGCAAGACCCTGCTGGACGTGCTCAATGAGCTGATCAGCCTGGCCCGCGGGCTGACCTGGCATGTGTACCTGTCATACAGCGGGGCAGCGGAAATCCATATCTGGAGCGTGCTGGAGGAAGAGATTACCCTGGGCGGCGTAACGCTGCCGGCACACGACGCCACGGACCGGGTCACACTGGACGCCTGGACACGCAAAGAGGACACCTCGATCAGGATCGACCGGAACGACCAAGCCCGCGTAGATCGCATCTGTGTTCGCGGAGCACGCATCAAGGCGACGGCAACCTGGACCGCAGAATGGGAGGCCCCGGCCTGGGCATTAATGGCCGGCGGTACCGCAGCAGCTTATGTCTCAGGAGATTTCAGAACGAATGATGGAAGCCTGTATCGTTGCATCGAGAGCCACACCGCCGACGAAGACAACGAGCCGGGCGAGGGGATTGATTGGGAAACCTACTGGAGCCGCTGGGGTGAAGCCGTGGAACTGACCAAGGGCTGGACTGACGAAGCCCAGGCAGCCTATCTGGCCGGGGCCAGAGAACCCGGAAACCAGGAGGCCTATGATCTGTTGGACGAGGACTCGCAAAAGCAGCACAATGACAACTTCAGGAATTCGGAGCAATTCATCCGGGTATTTACAGAATTTATCGTGCCGGATAGCTGGGGGTGGACCGCTTTATCTGAGATCGTCAATCAAAAATGGGACCCGGCCCTGGCGGACTTTGTGCTGGATGAAAACGACGATCCGATCCAGGCCGAATACTGGCCCGGACAAAAACAGTTTTTCCCATGGCTGCCATTCAAAGAGGGCTGGGATTATTCGACCGCAAACCCGGTGGATCACTACCCCAACGGCGGCGAGGATAAGCAGCGGAAGATCATGGTCTTCGCGGTGGATTCAGACGGCGCCTGGTGTCTGCTCGAACGGACCAAACACGCCCCGGTGATCCGCCCGCTGGAATATCAGATGGGCGTTTCCATCCGGTTCAATCCGGCCCATCTGCTGGCTAAAAACAACTGGGACGGCGCAGAGCCGAGCCAGTACGATGACGCGGTGGACGAATTCGGATTTGATTGGCGTTCTATCCTTGTGACCGCAATGGTCGAAACCGATCAGTATTTATCCGCTGAGGCGGTTTTGAATGCCGCCGCTGAAAATCCCGTTATCCTGACCCTGGATATCCCCTGGGCTGAACTGTGGACGGTGACGCCGGGGACGATTGTGGACCTGGACAGCACGAATACGCCGGTGATCTACGGGGGCGGCTATGCGGATTTGCGGGACGACCGCGATATCGTTAAACAAGTCATGGCCGCGGCCCGGGCCTGGTACGGCCGGACCCAATACCAGGCGGCCATTGTAACTGCCGATTTCGATTTTACGGCCACGCTGGGCACGATGCTGGTGGGGCTGGATATCGACGGCGCCGGCACGCACGGGAGCTGTATCAGTGCGATCCGATACAGCTTCGGCGCATCACCGAAAATGGAAATTCGGACAGCCCATGCCGGACTGAATTTTGCACAACTGGCCGCAGCCATTTCAGGGGTTGCGGATTATGGATACGCAGGACGGCAGGCAATGAGCCAGATCAGACAAGAGCTTGCCGATGTCGGGCAGTCCCTTGCCGCCGTCTCCAAAAAGACGCATCCGGCCATCGCTTCTGGTTCGGCGGGCTTTGTTCTGGCCCAGGTCGTCCGCGGGCTATTATATCCGGACCCGGACAGGCCGTCCGAAGCGGGGCCTATTGAGGGGTATTCGCAATACATCTTGCGGCTGAAAACCGCCTCTTATGCAGCCTGGGTCACGGGAACCGAATACACGCTGGCCCAGCAGCGGACCAATGATGGGTTTCTTTATACCTGTATCCTGGGGCACACCGCAACCGCGGACGATGAGCCAGGATCGGGCGTAAACTGGGAGACCTACTGGGAGCTATCCTCTGAGATCACCGCGCTTCCGGCTGGACAAGAAGCGGTTTTGGGGCGAAAGATTTATACCGTTTGGGCTATCGAAGCCAATTATGAAGCGGGCGATCAGCGGACCCACCAGGGCCGCCTGTTTATCTGCATTGCTGATCACACGGCGGCGGAATCGAACGAGCCGGCGGTGGGAGCAAGCTGGCAGACCTATTGGGTCATTATCACGGGCCAGTACTATGAAACCACACCGGACATGCGGCACTTTGTGCCGTGGTTTCGGGCTGGGGATATCATCCGGCTGGAAAAACGCGATGGATTTTATTTCTTTGTGGATACACTGGTCCGGACGAAGGCTGCCGACGACGGCGAGCCGTCCGTCCGATGGAACGACACGGATGACCGGGCAATGATAACTTACAAATAATGGAGGCCGATTTATGTCAGACGCAGATATCAAAATGTTATTCGAGGGGGACGACCGGGGGCTGCTGCGGAGTTTTCTGGCCATCAATGGGGCGGTCAAACAGGTCGATCAAAACCTCAGCGAGGTCGGTAAGTCAGCCAAAAAGGTCACTTCCAGCGCCGCAGAAACAACCTCCGGTTTTAAATCGCTGCTCAATGAATCGGTTAAGATTGCCGCGGGGATCGGACTCTGGCAGGGCGCAATTAAAGCCAGCCAGATGGCGCTGGCGGAATATAAAAATGAGATGGCCGACGTTGCGCGTAAACAGAAGGAGGCGGCTTCGCTTTCGGACAAAATCCATCAAGGACAGATCGGACTTTTAAAACCCAGCGAACAGCGGGATATCGGAGCCTTACAGGAATTTATGCGGAAGAACGCAGGGGCCGCCGGGGTTGGGATTGAGGAATCGATGGCAATGGGATCCGCAGTTCGCGCCAATGCGCCGGATTTGAACTGGCGACAAGCGGCTGGAGTCGGCATTTCCATTGCCGGGGCCGGCTGGATCAAGGACAAAAAACAATTCGCGGATCTCGTCGGCAATCTTCAGGATACATTTTCCGATAGCTCTCAGGATGATGTTTTAGATTTAGCGACCTATCTGCTCGATAAATCGGGGGCTGATGCGACCAAGGCTGCCGGACTTGAAAAATTGATCGCCCAATCCAAGGAGGTCGGGCTGAATCCGGCGGAAATGTTTGCCGTCGGCGTGAATGCGCTGGGAAAGGGGTATGATACAAAAGCGCTTTCATCTATAATTGACATGACTTCCCGTAATATTGAACCCGTGAAGGGGGCTTTCGGAAGATCTCTAACGGAAAAAGACAAAATCGGAAACCAGCTTGCCGGCATGAACAGCCAGCAGCGGTGGGAATGGATTAAGACTAATCCCGCCCAGGCTGAAAAGTATTTTGGCGCGGAAGTTACGAAGATGCTTCCGGTTATAAAGCCGGAAGAGATTTCGCAGACCCTGGGCAAGTTGACTAATGCGCAGAGGTATAATGCTTTTTCGGTTGTCACTGATGTGTATAAAGAGCAGCCGGAAAATTCCGCTGCAATTTTTGAGCAGAAGGCGAATTCGTTGATAGAAGGGCTTGTTTCCGGGGACCCCTGGCGTGCGGCCGCGGGCAAGGCCCGCCAGCAGATGTATTTAAACTTTGCCGCGACAGATATGTCGGTTGGAAACCGAACGCGAATCCTGAACAAAATGGATTATTTTTCAGGGAAGGATAACCAGGCATTTATCGACCAGTCCCTCATCGAGGCCGAATATCAGAGGAATTATTATGCCCCCGGCAAGGTCAAAAAGCTTGTTTCCGGTGGATATCTGGGCGGGAACAATCAGACTATTGATGTCGATAACCCGAACGCAAACCCCGAACTGTATGGCTATTTTAAAGCCCTGACAGACTCCCTGGTTGAGATGAAAAAAGAGACCGAAATTCTGGTCAAAAAACTGGAAGAAAATTCCAAGAAAACCGAAGCCAATACCCGGGCCACAAACGGCGGCGGCGTAGTTTTGCCGCTCAATTAGCCGGCCAACATAAACCCAACTCACGACACGAAAGGTCTATTAACATGACACAACAAGAAAAGCGGAATGCCCTGAAGCATTACCCCAAGGTTTTGGGCATGAACGAGCAGCAAATCCGCCACGAGTACACGTGCCATCCCATGTCTTATTCAGGCTTCAAAAGCGCTGAAGACCTGATCGGCACTGTCCGGGAAATCAAGGCGGATCAGGATACCATCGTAAAAACCCTGACGCGGCCTGAATATGCCGGCGTGGTCAATACCGCGCTTGCGGAATTGTGGACGCCGCAGCAGGCCAAAGCGGCCGCGTTCCCGATTGCGGATGCGATTTTCCAGACTACCCAAAAAAAACAGACCGGGGAGCTGCTGCTGATGCAGGATCGGGTCTATGCGGCCTCCCAGCAAAACAATCCTCCCCAGGCGGCCCAGGGTGGACCAGGAATTCGGTTTGCCGCCGCCATTGACAAATTCATGGCCCAGGGCGCGAGCAAAGCCAAGGCCATTTCCATGGCGTTTAATGCGTGCTCGGAAGCGGAATACCGGGCATGGATTCAACTACACCAGAAATAAGAACCTGGTGAACCATAACCCCATCAACGAAAGGCAGGTATTTTAGATGGACGCAAAACAATTGAAAACTCAATTCCCGGCGGTGTACCGCTCGATCTACCGCAGCGGCCATGTCGCCGGTGAAAAAGCGGCGCGGGACCGCATGGCTGAGATCGCACAGGTCAAGGTCATCCCGGCCCACATCGCAATCGAAGGCTTTCTGAGCGGAAAGACCGCCAAGGATATTATGGTCAATCTGCTCAGCCCAAGCCCGCTTCCGGCAGATATCCCGCAACCCATTGCTGGCGGCGGATGATCGTTTCGTCTGACCCGGTTTTGGGTTGATTATTTAAAATTCCCGCGAAAAGTTCAATGCAGAATTATGGACCTGCTGGCGGGTGGTGTTGGGTCACTGCGAAGACCCCGGCCTTGAACTGCCGCACGGGCACCACCCGCTATTCCTTCCGAAAGAAATCATGGAAAGTCTTTTTATTACAGCCTCTGAAATCTCGCGTCTGTTGAAATTCTCCAGACGAACCGTGTACCGCCTGAACGAGAGCGGGGCCATCCCAAGGCCTGTCACCATAGGATCATCGGCACGCTGGCGGCGTGCCGATATCGAGGCCTGGATTCAGATGGGCTGCCCCAGGCGGGATGAATACGAAGCGGCCGTAAACCGGCAAAGCCACAAACAGTCCGGACGATAGCGAGGTACAGAATGGCAAGGCCAAAAAAAACAGCACTGACCTATTTTCCGCACGATGTCAATGCCTCCAGCGACGATAAAATCGAAGCCATGAGACACCTTTTCGGTAATGATGGATATGCGTTTTATTTCATCACTCTGGAGCGTATTTATGCCAGCGCAAATCACGAATTATGTCTGGCCGATAAATTGATGAAAGAATTGTTTGCAAAAAGAATCGACGTGGATTTGGGCCGGCTGGACAAAATGATAGACGATTCATGCACGATTGGACTCTTCGACCGCGTCGAATGGGAACAATCGAAAGTCCTTACCTCTAAACGAATTAAGGAAACCTTTGACCGTGTCAGAGGGGAACGTAAGAGGAAGCAGAAAGCCTACCGGAAAAACTCCGGAAAAACTCCGGAGAAACCACGGAGAAACCCGACAAACAAAACCAAAGAAAACGAAACCAAAGAAAAGTATCTCTATCCGGACCCGCAGCCCTGGATCGATGCAATCAGTCAGCAATTCTCAGGCCTGTCGGCAAGGGAAACAGAGATACTTGCCGGGAAGATTCTATCGATTCAGGAATTCTGCCGGGCAAGCAAGAGCGATATTGAAACCGAAATGGAGCACGTTCTGGACCTGGCCCGTCAATGCAGCGCATCGGCGGCGGAAAACAAAAAGGGGGCGTTTATTTCAATGCTCAATGACCGGTATGGACTCAAAAAAGGGCCAGCGGAAAAAGGGACTTTGTTCGATACGCAGGGACAGTCTGATACAGCGCCGGACCAGGACAAAAAGCCGTTTGTGAAACCCACACCGGACGAGGTCATGGCCTATGCAAAATCTATCGGCCGAGAAATCGACGCTGAGGATTTCTGTGATTTCTACGAGGGCAAAGGCTGGAAGGTAGGCACCTCTCCGATGGTATCCTGGACGGCGGCGGTCCGCCGCTGGAAGACCCTGCCGGCGGCATCGACAGAAAAAAAATTAAACCGAATTGGAAAGGCGGTAAAAATTGGACGATACAAAACAATCGCAGCCGGATAAACCCCTTTGTCAAAAATGCGGGGTCAATGAATGTTACAGCTACCCGATGGGGGAGACAGTCGTTTACACAAAGTATTGCAGTCCATGTCGGCTTGAGGATGACCTGGCCCGCGATGCAAAAGTCTCTGAGGAAGCCCGCCGGCGAGCTGAGGAAGAGATCACAAAGCGGCTTAACCGGGTCATCCCCAGGCTGTATCAAAGGGCGGAAATCACCGATCTTCCGGATGCTCTGAGGGACACCGTCCGCAATCTGGACGGGGGAAAAGGAATGTACCTGTTCGGCGCGGTCGGCTGCGGGAAAACCCACTCCCTCTGTGCCATCGCAAAACACTATATCCGCTGCGGGATCAAGTCTGTTGTTTTTTGGAACTGGGAGCATTTTTTAAAGACACACCGGGCAAAAGGGGCGGATGGATATGGCGTCGCGGATAAGTTTTTGGTGGATACCGCGGCCGCTGAAATCCTGCTGATCGACGATATCGGCGGCAATAGCAAGGAGGCCTCAGACGACGAACTGGAAAAGCTTTATCTGGTTTTTAATAATCGCGTATCCAATTGCCTGCCCACTTTTTTCAGTTCCAATCGCAACCCAGAAGAGATTGGGGAGCTGTACGATCAGCGGATCGTCTCCAGGATACATGGGCATTGTGAGATTATTGGCCTGGAAGGGCGAGACCGCCGGATCGAAAAAATGCTGTTTTGATCGTATTGCAATATCAGGAGTGATGAATCATGGATGATTATAAAACACTGCGAAATATGGTTCTTGAAATGCTCAATACAGAAGATAGAGGGTTCTCAGAGTGGGAGATTGATTTTCTGGACGGCATGAAAAAACAGTCGGCATTCACTCCAAAACAAGCCGCTGCTATTGAGGCAGTTTATCGCCAAAAGATGCAATGCAAATTCATGAGAGATAAAATATGGATCGGTTTTTCGAGATAATACAATATGCGATTGGGTTATACACTCTGATCTTTGGAGTATCCATTCTGATTTTGGCGTGGGAAAAGCGGACCTGTGTTATGCGGCTTATAAGGTGCACTTTGGGCTGGATGTTATTCCCTTATGTCGCCCTTGTCACGCTGATTTGGTGCATAATCAAAAACAGAAAATGGAGCCTTGTTTCTTCCCTGCGCCGTCACCTGGACAGGATGATTTACAGATGGATTGTCTGGGGGGATGGATAATGGACTGGTTTATCGCAGGGATGCAATTCGGGCTTTTGCTTTCAATCCTGATCTGGATATGGACAGAGCGGACCTTTGTCATGCGGTTATTTCGTCATACCCTGAGCTGGCTTTTAGTCCCTTATATTGCATTTGTTGCATTGATTTGGTGTATCGTGAAGGTCAAAGAATGCCGGATTGAGCCTTCAATCAAGCGGCACCTGGATAAAATGATAAAATGGAACGATACTGTTTTAATGGGGAAAGAGGCTGGAAATGACTGATAAGGCGTTCCGAATCTGGACTGAGCATTTGCGGATTCTTGAAATCAAAAGCCGTGAGATTCGACATATCCCGCTTCGGGTATTTGTTCCCTGGGTAGAGCGGAGAATCGACAGGTCTAAGGCATCCATTCGGGATCTGTTGAGATACCATGAAAGAAGGCAGGATTTAAATAAGGGGGAAGTTGTTAATGGCAAGGCGTAAAATCTATCCCTGCCCCACATGCGTACATAAGCAATCCGGCGCATGTGACGGCGTGTATAAAAAATGTATGATTCGGATCGACAGCTTTCCTGCAGGCCAATTGATTGCGGCTTCGCGGGACGCATGGTTCAACTCGTTTGAAGGGGAGCTTTGCCTGGAGGCATCAGCTGGCGGGGTGTACCTTCGGAACCGGCTGGAAAGGGCTTTTTTGGCTGGAGTCGAAGCTGGAAGGATAATTCAGAGGAAACGGGCCGGGCTGGACTGAGAAGGAATAGTCCTGGAATTTTATGCTTTACCAGAAACAAGCAGCCTATATAATAATGGACATGAATATAACGAAAATCATAATTCACGAAATCAAGACCTGCGGAAAATCACGATATCAGATATCCAAGGAAACAGGAATTTCACAGGCCGCACTCTTCAAAATCAACAATGGGAGGCCCTGCACAAGTGAAACCGCAGATATCCTTTTGGCCTATTTTGGATATGAACTGAAGAAAAGAAAGCGGGGATAATATGGCACGTGTTTTTCAGCAGCGATATACTATAAGGGACCCCAAGACCGGGGAGTCCGTAATTGATTCGAAAACCGGCAAGCCCAAGGTCGGGAAAACCCGGTGNNNGGGGACCCGACAGGTCGTCAAGGGGAGTAAGGATAAGTTTGCCAGCAAACAACTTGCAGCAAAACTGGAATTAGACGCCTGGAGGGCCGAAAACGGCCTCGAAGAAAAATTCAGGGAGCAGATAAAAGTCCCGCTGAGTAATCACCTTATCGCATTCAGGGACTTTTTACTG
>DLFY01000252.1:940-1161 GCA_002482415.1 Phycisphaerales bacterium UBA7708 | reverse complement strand
ATATGACCTATCAGCGGGCCAAAACAGTTCTGGACGAAAGCAAGATTCTCTTATGGCCTGACGTTCAGCCCTCCTTGATTCTGAATGCCATATCCAGACTGACCAGGGAAGTGACTGAAAAAATCGAAATAAAAGGGGGCGGCCGTAAGAAATATGAACGCCGCAAGGTCATTGTCCCGCTGAGTATCCAGAGCAAAAACTTCTATCTGAAAGCCCTGAAG
>DLFY01000252.1:0-909 GCA_002482415.1 Phycisphaerales bacterium UBA7708 | reverse complement strand
CCACCTGAAAACACAAAACGCCGATGTTGACCGCAAGAAAAAGCGGCGGGCTTTGTCGTCGGATGAACTGAAGGTCCTGATCGATACGACCCGACGGGCGGAAGATCGACATGGACTTACCGGATATGAACGGTCCATGATTTATATTCTGGCCATCAATACCGGATTCAGGGCGGAAGAAATAGCGTCCCTGCNNCTTTGATTTTTCAAAAGGTGCCCAATCGGTCACAATTGAAGCAGGGTATTCCAAACGACGGCGGCGGGACGTTCAGCCGCTGCGGGCGGATATTGCCAGTCTGTTTTCTGACTGGAAGGCTCTGCGGGGGGATGATTCAGCGGTCCTTGTATTCCCGATAAAACCCCACATCCGCTGGGCGGATATGATTCGGGACGATCTGATCGAAGCAGGGATTGATCCTGTTGACGCGGCCGGCAGGTCTGTTGATTTCCATGCCCTGCGGCATACCTTCATTACCAATTTGGTCAAGGGCGGGATTCTCCCCAAGGTTGCGCAGGGATTGGCCAGGCATAGCAAAATCACTCTGACGATGGATGTCTATACCCACCTGCCATTGAGCGATCAGAAAGCGGCCCTGGACGTTTTACCAGCGGTTCACCAGGCGGGGGATGATTCACAGTCCGAAAAGGCCGAACTGAAGAAAACCGGCACCGACGGCGGCGGTGTAGATTTGGATTCGAAAAAACTTACCCTAAAACTTACTGGAACTGATTTCCGGGATAGTCCAAAATGTCCTAAAATGGCACAAGGCGAAGAGGGGACAGGCAATGGGATACATGCAATTGACGACTATCATAAGTCCATTAATACATGTATGTTAGGTACCAAAAAAGAAAGCTTGTCAGCGTTTGACACTGACAAGCTTCATCGAGGCCGACGGGGGTCGAACC
>DLFY01000142.1:6723-8281 GCA_002482415.1 Phycisphaerales bacterium UBA7708 | reverse complement strand
ATCTGACGGAAATATTATGTGCGATGGGGCTGGACAAGGAGATGGTCGCGGTTACTTCCGACAGCAATTTCCCGGAACAGGCTCAGTCGTTGCACAAAGTCGGTACCTTCTGGCAGCCGGATATGGAAGCGATAATCGCCGTACAGCCGACACTGGTGGTAGCAATGGGCTTTGACCAGCAGGCGGGACTTGCCGGACGGCTTCGAAAAATGGGATGCCGGGCTTTGTCGCTGAATATTGAATCCTTTCCCGAATTGTACAGCGGAATTCAAACGCTGGGCCAATCCGTCAATCGTCCGCAGGAAGCCGGTCAGTTGATGCGGCGGATTCAGGGGGCGCAGGATCATCTCCGAAGACGATTTGCAGGCCGGGCTGAACCGCGGGTGCTGTGGGTCATTCAGCGGGACCCGCTGCGGGTGGCCGGGGTGGATACGTTTGTCGATGAAATGATTCGCACCTGCGGCGGTCAGAATGCAATCGGCAAGACCATTCATCAGTATCCGCCCATCAGCCAGGAAACATTGCTTGCCACGGCACCGGATATTATTATCGAACCAGCCGATACGCAGGCCGATTACGAACGATTATCCCATACGATCCATGAATTTTATGGGCGATACCCGAGCCTGCCGGCGGTGCAGGATAAACGCATTTATGTCCTGGATGGAGACCTGGTCAGTCGGCTGGGGCCTCGCATTGAACAGGGCTTGAAAGAAGTCGCCAAGTGTCTCTGGCCGCAGGAGAAATTCAACTGAGCATGAAAACACTGACGTCCGGTACAATGTGGAGGTACATTCTGGTCGGCATCGCGGGTCTGCTGGCGACGGCGGCGATATGCTCTCTGTTTGGTTCCGAAAAGGTCCATTTTTCACGCGTATGGGAAGGGATTGTTGGACAAGCCGGAAACGGATTCAATCAGGATTATATTATTTATGTGCAGTTTCGTCTGCCGCGGATTTTTCTGGCCGGGATAGTCGGGGCGGCATTAGCCTGTGCGGGGACGGTGCTGCAGGCCATTTTACGCAATCCGCTGGCCGACCCATACCTCTTGGGCATTTCCAGCGGAGCGGGACTTGGGACGATGCTGGCCGTAATCGGCGGCCTTGGGGCGACTGTGCTTGGAATATCTTCGATTACGCTGTTGTCTTTTGTCTGTGCACTGGGGACGGTGTGGATTGTCTGGCTGCTGGGGGGACGCGGGTATAAGGGCGGCATGACGGGATTGCTTCTGGCCGGTGTTGTGGTTAATGCATTTCTATCGGCAGTGATTATGTTTTTGAATTCAATCGCTGCAGCCAGCCAGGTCCAGACGACTATCTTCTGGCTGATGGGCAATATTTCAGCGATTGACAATACGTCGCTGTTGTGGATTAGTGCCGGTATCGTTGCGGCAGGAGTCATTGCATGCATGCGGTTTTCGGTCTGGCTGAATCTGATTAGTTTCAGCCCGGAAGAAGCCCGGCTGTCGGGTGTGAATGTGCGATGGCTGTATCAGGGATGCTTTGCCGTGTCTGCACTGATTACCGCGGTGGCGGTCAGTTTGAGCGGGCTGGTAGGG
>DLFY01000142.1:3465-6696 GCA_002482415.1 Phycisphaerales bacterium UBA7708 | reverse complement strand
GTCTTCTGATAGGGCCGGACCATCGTCTGCTGATACCGGTCAGTGCGCTGGCAGGGGCGGCGTTTGTGATTGTCGCCGATACGGTGGCGCGAATTGTAGTGCCGCCGGCGGTGATGCCGGTGGGGGTGGTTACGGCGCTGGCGGGCGGTCCTTTCTTTTTGTATCTGCTGGTGCGTTTTGGCAAGAAGCTTCATTTGGGAGATTAAATGGCGGTCATTGAAATCGACAACCTGTCATTTCATTATAAACAATTGCCCGTGCTGTCGGATTTGGCGGTTGCGGTCGAGCAGGGGAGCTTCTGGAGCATTCTCGGGCCTAATGGAGCGGGCAAAAGTACGCTGATTCGGCTTTTAGCTGGTTTGCTGGTGCCTCAGAAAGGCTCAATCAAACTTCACGGTAAACGGCTGAGTCTATATAAGATTCGGGACCTGTCACGACAGATTGCCATGGTGTGTCAGGAGTATATCCCGGCCTTTGGATTTACGGTGCTGGAAACGGTCTCGATGGCGCGGGTTGGGCGGGAAGGTTTTGTTTTGTTTGAAGATGAAAACGACAAGGCCATGATTCGGGGGGCGATGGAGCAGACCCAGATTTCCCACCTGGCCCATCGGAAACTAAATGAGCTTAGCGGAGGCGAGCGGCAGAGGGTGTTCATTGCACGGGCTTTGGCCCAGAATACCCCGATTTTACTGCTCGATGAGCCGACCAATCATCTGGATATTAAACATCAGGTTTATATATTTGACCTCCTGAAATCCCTGCAAAAAGACCGGAATAAGACGATTTTGGCCGTAACACATGATATTAACCTGTCCTGCCAGTATTGTGACCGGGTACTGCTGCTGGGCGGGTCGGGGCGATATGAGGTTGGCAATCCGTTGCAAGTCATTGATAATGATAAACTTAAGTCCTATTTTGGTGTCGAGGGCCATCGCGGGATTATCGGTAATACACCGTTTTTTGTGCCATCCGGGCGATTTTCCGGACGGTCAGACGCGCAGCAATAACAATAAGTCTTTTATTTAAAAGAAGTTAAAGATAATGTTTTTTGCTTGCTATTTTTTTGCAAGAAAGTATATTTTTGGCTTCTCAGATTGCCGACAATGGAAAAGATAACCTTGTATTTCCAGTGCAGCAGGGCTCGATAATTGCGTATATAAGGTGGTAAAAATGAAAAAACCGGCAAAAAAAACAACGGCAAAAAAGGCGGTGCCCAAAACGGTTGCCAAAACAGCCAAAAGCACGGCAAAATCAGCGGCCAAAACGGGACGCAAAACCAGCATTGCCAAAAAGGCCGGCAATAACACCAAATCTTTAAATAATAATACTGAGGTTTCACCCCCGAAAAAATCGATCCTTTCATCTGTCCCAAAGGCAGTTCAGGGATCCACGAAAACCTATCTTAGCCCGGAGAAACTGGAGTATTTTCGTCAGATGCTTCTGGAAAAATTGCACCAGTTGCGAGGGGATGTGGATTCCATCGAGTCAGAAGCTCTCCGTAAAAACAGTGCGGATTCATCGGGTAATTTATCCACGATGCCGATTCACATGGCCGACCTCGGCTCAGATACCTTTGAGCAGGATTTTGCTCTGGGCCTGATGAGTGGGGAACGCAAAATCGTGGCCGAGATAATCGCTGCGTTAAAGCGAATCCAGGACGGGACATACGGCATTTGTGAAGGCACAGGAAAACCGATTCCCATTCCTCGCCTCGAAGCGTGTCCGTGGGCTCGATATTGCGTGGATTATGCGGCCAAACTGGAAAAAGGCCAGGTGAGCCTGCAGGAGAAGTCGTATCGTACAGCCGCAAAGACTCGTGTAAAAGATGAGGATGAAGAGGTTGTGGAATCAGAGGAACCGGACGAAGAGGAAGATGTAGAAGAAAGCGAAGAAGAAGAGGTTGAAGAGGGGGAGTATGATCATCTGGAAACCGACCCGGACCTGGAAGATCTCTATGAGATTGAAGATGGGCCGGACAGTCCGCCTTCCAAATAACAGAAATTAGCTGTCAATTATGGTGTTTGAATGTCCAATATGTAAAAAACCTGTCTGTCCACCACAGAACGGGCGATGTGGTTTTTTCCCCTTTTGTTCTGAACGATGCCGGCTGATTGATTTGGGCAAATGGCTGGATGGGGAATATCGTGTTCCGGTGAATGCCGCTCCAGAAGCGGATTCTGACAAATCCGATTCGCCGCATGAGGTCGACTGACAGCATTTTTTGTCGTAACATTGCTGTGGTTAACCAATTTTCAACTTTTCACACATACCCTCCGATAATAGAGAATATAGACAAACCGGGTTGACTTCTTTGAATTTTTCGCCATAATGTCTTAGTTATTTCTGTACCAAGGCTTACGGAAAAGCCGGTCAGGAAAGTCTTTTTTTTGTTTATGGAGATATCTATGCGTCGTTCGTTAGCGGTTCGGCTGCTTCTGGCAGCGGCAGTGGCGTTGACTTTTGCAGGATGTAAAAAGCAGGTCAAGGTAGTAAAACCCCAATATGACAGGCAGTTACCGCCGGGACAATACGCCCTTCGCAAGATTACTGACCCGGCCATGATTCCGGATATCACATTTGCCTGTTATGAAACGCTGGATTTGCGTCGCTCCATTGACAATAGTCTGCGTTATCTGAATAAAAGCAGCAGTAAAAAATATTTCCCCTGCGGTGATATTACCCATGAGCGTTCTGTAGCCAGCCTGCAGACACTGGCGAAATTGCTGGATCAGGGGCTTGCGGGCCGTCCTCTGGCTGCGGCGATTAAAGAGCAATTTGAATTTTATCAGTCGGTCGGCTGTGATGACATGGGCACGGTGTTGTTTACCGGTTACTACACACCCATCTTTAACGGTTCGATGACCCCGACAGCGGTTTATCGGTACCCGCTTTATAAGCAGCCGCAGGACCTGGTTAAGGGGGAAGACGGCACCATACTCGGGCGGAAAATGGCGGATGGAACGTTCACACAATATCCGGCACGCCGAGAGCTGGAACAGAGCGGTCAGCTCAAAGGGACGGAGCTGATTTATTTATCCGATCCGTTTGAGGTGTATATTGCTCATGTGCAGGGGTCGGCCAAAATCCGGATGGCGGATGGCAGCCTGGTCACGGTCGGTTATACCGCCAACAACGGCCATGAATACAAAAGTATTGGCCAGGAGCTGATTGCCGACGGGGTCTTGCCCAAAGACGGCCTTAGCCTTCAGCGCATGATTGATTATTTCAAAG
>DLFY01000142.1:0-3428 GCA_002482415.1 Phycisphaerales bacterium UBA7708 | reverse complement strand
CAACCCGCGGTTTGTATTTTTCCAGATGGATTCCGGCGACCCGCGCGGCAGTCTGAATGAGCCGGTCACGCCCATGCGGACGATTGCCACCGACAAGTCCATTTATCCGCGAGGCGGCATTGCTGTGATTAAAACCAATCTGCCAAGACCGGTGGGCATGGAGATTTCCAAGCGNNTTCGCCCTGGATCAGGATACCGGCGGGGCCATTCGTGCACCGGGACGCTGCGACGTGTATATGGGGTCCGGCGACGAGGCCGGCAAGATGGCCGGGCAGGTCTATGAAGAAGGCAAATTGTATTATATCTTTGTGAAGCCGGAGTTAATGGCACCCCAGGCGGTTTCAGGCGTGGTAGAACCTCAGCCGCAATCCCAGAATTCGGCTTATTAATCGACCGAGACGACAATTTTATGAAATGAGACAGCATGGATTTTAAAATCAGGTTTCTTGGCGCGGTACAGAATGTAACCGGTTCGCGGCACTTGCTGGAGTTCAACGGTTCCCGGGTGCTGGTTGACTGCGGATTGTATCAGGAGCGTGAATTTCAGTCCCGCAACTGGGAAGATTTCGGATTTGCCCCGGCGGACCTGGATGCGGTGCTGCTGACCCATGCTCATCTGGACCATTGCGGTCTGATTCCCAAGCTGGTCAAGGAGGGATTTAAAGGCAAGGTCTATTGCACCCCCGCAACGGCGGAAATCGCAAAAATCGTGCTGATGGATTCCGGCAAGCTGCAGGAAGAAGATGCGGCCTTCAAACGCAAGCGTNNAGCCCTCGCCCCATTGAGCCTCTTTACACCATGGAAGAAGCCGAAAAAAGCTTCAGTTGTTTTCAGTCCGTTCCATTTACGCAGGTGTTCTCGCCGCTAAAGGGTATTGAGGTCAGTTTTCATGAAGCCGGGCATATTCTGGGGGCCTCGATTATCAAAATCATTCTGCATCTGAACGGCCAGTCGAGAACGATCCTGTTTACCGGGGACCTTGGACGCAACAATAAACCCATCATTCGTGACCCGGCTGTTTTTGAACATGCCGATTATGTCCTGATGGAATCGACCTATGGCGACCGGGAGCACGAAAACACGGAAAATACCAAAGACCAGCTTGCTCAGGCGGTGATTCAAACGTGGAAAGCAGGCGGGAATTTGGTCGTTCCAAGTTTTTCGATTGAACGCAGCCAGGAGGTTCTTTATTTCCTTAATGAGCTGCTGCTGGAAGACCGCATTCCGCATATCATGACATTTTTGGACAGCCCTATGGCGGTCAAGGTCACGGAGGTCTTCGAGAAGCATCCCGAGCTGTATGATCGGCAGATGCGGTCGCTGATTCTCAAGAATGGTTCGCCGTTCAGTTTCAAGGGTCTGATTAAGGTTCAGGCCACCGCCGAGTCCAAGGCGATTAACCATATCAAGGGGACGGTGATGATTATCGCCGGCTCGGGAATGTGTACCGGCGGTCGCATCAAACATCATTTGGCCAATAATATCAGCCGTCCGGAATCAACCATCCTGTTTGTGGGGTATCAGGCCCAGGGGACTCTGGGCCGGCAGATTCTGGACAGCAACGGCGGCGAAGTGCGTATTCTGGGCCAGACCTATCGGGTGAAAGCCAGGGTAGTCAAAGTGCATGGATTCAGTGCTCACGCGGATCGCAGGGAAATGCTGGACTGGCTGGGCAATCTCAAACAGCTCCCGCGTAAGATTTTCCTGGTCCATGGCGAAAGAGAATCTGCTGAAAGCTTCCAGCAATATCTCAAGGATAACCTCGGTGCGGATGTGATGGTCCCGGAATATCAGCAGGAAGTGACGCTGAATTAGTGCCTTATAGTCGTGGTATGGCAAGTGCCGAACAGGGGGTTTTATGAAACCGATATGTTATTGTCTTGGATTTGCGGTTCTTTGTGCAATTGCTGTGGGCCGGGCCGACAGCATTCATACCCTGACCGGCGGCAGCGATCCCTCGGCGGCGGCGGCAATCGATCCGAATTACTTTGTGGTTGCCGATGATGAACACAATATCCTGAAAATGTATCGAGCCGATGGACAGCCTGAGCCGGTGCTGAATTGTGATTTATCTTCGTTTCTGAGGGTGGATTTGAAATCACCGGAAGCAGATATTGAAGGAGCCGCACGAACAGGCAGCCGTATCTACTGGATTACCTCGCATGCCCGAAATAAAGACGGTAAATATCGAGCCAGTCGGTATCGGTTTTTTGCCGTCGAGATACGCTCGGCGCCATCATCTGCTGTGCCGTATGAACTGACTCCGGCAGGCAAGCCCTGTTTAACGCTGCTGCAGGATATGCTGAACGCACCGTCGCTGCGGTTTTTGGATTTACAGTCTGTAACACGTCTCGATGACGAGGATGCGTTAACAAAAAAACAGCGGGAACGGCTGGCACCCAAACGGGAAGGATTTAACATCGAAGGGCTTGCCGCAGGGCAGAATGGAAAATCGCTGTGGCTCGGGCTTCNNGCGATCCGGCCGATGGGCAGAAAAAAGCGATTTTAATTTGTCTGCAGAATCCCGACGAGGTCATTGACAGGGGCGCAGTGGCCCGATTTGGAGAACCGGTGCTGCTGGATTTGAGCGGCCGAGGCATACGTTCCATTGAATATATCGAGTCGCAGCAGTCGTATTTAATTGCCGCAGGGGCCGTGGACGGTACGGCGGATTATGCGTTTTATCAGTGGAATCCCAAAACGGGATTATTGAAACCTGTTGAGATAGCAGTTCCTGAGACTTTTAATCCGGAAGCGATATTTGTCTGTTCAGGCCATTCCATGATGGGTTTAATCAGTGATGATGGATCCCTGGAAGTCGAGGTCAAAAATCCGGGTGACTGCATCGACGGGCAATTGCTGCCGAACGGACGATGTCTGAATAAGAATTTAAAAGACCTGGACCGNNGGGCCATGTTTTTTTCGGAATTAAAATAATTTCATAAACACGACAAGATGTATGTAGAATATATTCGATACAAAAAAAGTTTTTTTGACTCTATTTTATTGTTTTGCATTTTTTTTGGGGATTGTTATAGTTATAAATGAAATAAGGTGGGAAACTGTTCCCGCCGGACATCTGGCCTGTCTGTCGGTATGGCTCATAGGTCTTAATTTTCTTTTTGGAGAAACAAGATGACAAAGAAAGTGTATGTTGGGAATTTGAGTGCCAAAGTGGACACCGCCATGCTGGAATCATGGTTTACCGAATTCGGTACGGTGGAAAGTGCCAACATCGTGATGGATCGGGAAACAGGCCAGAGCAAAGGATTTGGTTTTGTCCAGATGAGCAGCGAACAGGAAGCCCAGGCTGCGATGGATGCCCTGAATGGCAAAGAAATTGAAGGCCGGATACTGAAAGTTGCCGAAGCGAATCCTCCCAAAACCAACAAACCCCGGTTTGGTGGCGGCGGCGGCGGTGGCGGCGG
>DLFY01000276.1:4218-9563 GCA_002482415.1 Phycisphaerales bacterium UBA7708 | reverse complement strand
ATCTATTTTATCGGAAAACCCGGATGCCTCAAATGCTCCCTGGATAATTGGACCCAAATAGTCCGCATTTTCGGTCTGGTCTCGAAATTTTAATCCCAGCAATAAATTTTTTAACACCCCCGTATAGAATCCCGCCCGGCACAGGCCTTCATAGTCCAGTTCTTCCTCCAGACATCCGCCGCATCGATTGGCCACCAGTCCATATCGCGTGACTGCCCGTCCGCAGCGGCGGCAATAGTCGCACCCCACCGCCGTGGAAAGCTCCTGCCAGCAGGCCGAGCATAATCCCCCGGCGTCTTCTTCAATGGGAGTTGAGCAGGCCTGGCACAGGGCAGGCCAGAGAAATTGACATACCGTCCGCCAAAGCCCCCGCATCGGTCGCACCAGTGAAACCATTCCGGATTGTATCAGCTCCTTATCCATCCCTGAATTGTATAATACAGGCACAGGCTTGTGAAGTGGAAACTACCGTAAATCGTATGCAGAATTATCTTCCGATAAAAATCCTATCGGATTCTGCGGATTCTGCTCATTGTACTGCCGGACAAGGTCACTTGTTCCATCCGCATCGGTACCATAAAACAGCTCCGCCCTCGACTCCACACTCCCATCACACCAGGCAATATTAGTATTCTGATTGTGTCGATAGCCCTGCGTGCCTCCCCACCGCCCGGAAAAATTCATATCCGTCTCCGACGGCAGCGGACTTCGCATGAATTTATTCGCCCCATTGACAGTCTGGCCGTCCCCGAACATCGCACATCCGGCCGGATATCGAATCTCATGGTACCGTACAGGCAATACAATTCCCTCATACTGACCACGTCCTATATAGCTGGTATTATAGTTATACCCGGTATAAGGATTGGCCGTGGTATTCGAATCGCCCTTAAACGACGGACACTGCTGGACTTTTTCCATCATCTCCTCCTGCCAGAGCAGGCCGGGCTGCACAACCACCCCTTCACTGCTGCGACACTCGGTAAAATCCCAGCAATACTGGGTTCGCTGGGCAGGCAACTTCACCGAATAATAGGCAATCGGCAAAAACCCCCGCTGATTTTCCGCATAAACCGCCGCTGCAATGTGCATCTGGCGAAGATTATTCTGGCAATAGACATCCCGACCCTGTTCTTTGGCCCGTGCCAATGAAGGCACCAGCACCCCCAGCATCATCGCAATAATCGCCATGACCACCAGCAGTTCAATCAGGGTAAAGCCCCGGATTATCCGATTCTTATGTCCTGTATTCAATCCATTCTCAGTCATAATGTTTCAACCAGTTTTTAGTTAATAATATAAAATCATCCATATCGACATCATCATCAAAATCAAAATCTCCCTGTGACCAGTCTTTACCGGATTGGCCATAATTGGCAGCCATATCTGCAAAATCGCTCAAATCCACCACATGATCAAAATTTGCATCGCCCGGCAGCACAAACTGCCAGAAAATCTCACGGTCTTTTTCGGTTACACACGGGGTCTTGATCGTCACCACGCCGTTAACAGTAATCAATTCGCAGTCGCCATTCAGGTCCGCCCGGATGTAATCCAGATAATCCAGGCTTCCGCTGGGAACATTCGGATCCTCTGCATTCCAGGTCTTTTGCAGTTGAGCTTTAAAGAAATTGGCATCCGCCACGTCGATCACCCCGTTACGGCGGAAATCCATGGGTTTATACACATTCACCCCGGCCACACATTTGCCCGCGGTGGACATGAACATCAACTGAACAACAGAGATTTCCGGGGTGTTGGGGTCCGGAACCTTGCGTACATCCAGACGAAGGTATGCGGTATTGGTCGATGTGGAACCCAAAACCTGAGTATTGAACGCATAGTGCTGAAGCCGATTGGCTATACAGAGCAGTCTTCCCTGGGTATCATATTTGTATAAAGCCGAATAGGGAGAATTGGTATAAAGATACAAATTCCCTTCCTCATCCGCTGCAATCGACATATACCCGGGACGATTCTCCTGCGGCGTATCCGGGGCCATACCAAGAAAATCAAGCATGGCTTCCGCCGGCACGGCAGGATAAATACTCGGAACAGCACTGCCATCATCCACCAGGGCGTTAATGCCGCCGATATTCCCGCTGGCATCCGTTCCATTAAACAGAATCTGATTGATATTATCCGCATAACTTTGACCGGTAAAGTTTCGTACACCGATGGCCACCGAGGCCGGTTCGGCAATCGGCCTTTGAATCTTATAGGCGGTATCATCTAATAACCGTTTTACCGTTTTTGTAGCCAGTTCGACGGACCATACCCCGGTAAACAGTCTGCCGGAAGAACGGCTGTCCGCAGACACAAAATACACCTTGGCACCATCCGCGGAAAACACCGCACGGCGTCCACCCACCTGATCCGTAGTCACCGGGGCAGATACCGAAGCCCCTATCGCAGCGGCCATCTGGCCAAATGTCATCAGGCTGTCAAAGGTATCATTCCAGTTGGTGCAGCCATACCCATATACCGTGCCAAAATAATCGACTTCACGCATCCCTGGAGCAAATTCCGCATTGGCACGATCCGGTTGCTTATTCGTAGGCGACCAGATTTCACGGAAATCCCAGGTCAGCAGGCGCTTATTGACAGCGACAGTTCCTGAATTCGTGTTATTACTCAGGACGGCCAATTCGTACGGGCCGTAAGTGATGCCGTTATATACAACCGTTTTGGGATTGACCGTAAAGCCGTTCAGCAGATGAGTCAACGGATTGGTGGTCCCATTCTCAAAACTGGTCGCCCCCATAATCCGGGTCAAATCACTATCGGTATCACAATGCCACGACCTGCCGGCTGCAGTCTGCAAAGGATTCTCCGGAGCAAATGGGGCGGGCCATACCGGGAAGTCTTCATTGGTTCCGACAAATACCCGAATTCCGCGACCGCTGCCGTAGGTGCTGGTATAGAATCGGCCGGTCGTTGGAATATAACAGTATCCGCCAATCGCTGTTGCAGCGGTACCTGCTCCATTATAGATTACATGATCAGCCGGAACCAAGTGCTTAAAATGGTCCGGGCTCGCACCAGGAACAGGGGAGATTAGAATGCTGCAAAGCATTACCGCCGTGATGATAGTGTTGTGTAGTCTTTCCATCTTTTCCTCGCATCGTTAAAAAATAGGGGTTATCAGCCAATCTTCCACAATGGGTGTAAAATCGTCCAGATTAACAGTGCCGTTCTGTGTTATATCCGCTCCATCACAAAAGGCATTTCCGGATGAACAATCCACGCGGCCGAATTGAGCCGACAGAAGTTCAAAATCATCCAGATCAACCGAACCATCCATGTCGATATCGCCTGAAGAAATCGGAATTAATACAAAAACGTGTTCAGGGTCCGAGGAGCCTTTCTTGCCGTCGTGATTAATATCAAACCAGCCGGTACTCACGATGACCCCCTGATTGTTAATCGCCTCGGCCTGACTGAACGAAGCCGGCCCCAGCGTCGCATGAGTGTACGCGGCTACATCATTCAGATTGACCATCCCCTGTTCTTTAGTCCAGATATAAGCCACACGCTGACTGCCATAGTCAAGTGTCCCCCCTGCAAGCTGCCCATGATTATTCATCGTCCGAACAAACGTATTCGTCATTGCAGCCCCAAATAAAGTGTATTCTTCTGCATCGACAACACCATCCTGATTGGTATCTTCCCAATACAATCCGTTGGTTTTACTGTTGATGTTCCTTACACTGCCGCTGATGCCGCCGTGCTCATTAATCAGTGTGCTTGAAATGGATTGATATGTCGCCGGCACAGGCAATGTTTGCTTGTCGCTTTCAAGATAGACTCCATCGCCATCCGGATCGTTCCATAAAAAGGACTGGCCTGAGCCGGTCAGAACAATTTGCCCCGAATTATTGATGGACATCGGCGTCATTCCGCTGAAATACTGTTTCTCCCCTTCATCGTATTGCAAGTCGTGATCACGATCCGTCCAGACCCAGCCCACCGTCGCCGAGTTCGTGTCCGTACTATAGGCCACCACCTGATTGGAGTCGTTAATATCATTGGCAACGCCGGATGTAAAATCAGCTTCCGGCCCCAGATTCTGCATCTCACCGGAATCCGCAATCCCATTGCCATTCGCATCATAAAATAAAAATGGCCGATACAGCCACGACGTATTGGAAATACTGTTGCGGCCTACAATTACCCCCTGCTGGTTGATAGAATATCCATTACCGCCATTGCCCTCCACAAAATTGCCGGCCAGATTCCCTGCATTCGTAAAAATCCCTGCTGCCGGATTATAGAAAAACACCTTTGATGTGCTGCCGTCGGCAGTCGGCTGGCCATGCCCCGTAATCATGCCTGCATCATTGATGCCATAACCGACAGAGGGAATAATCGTCGATCCAGCCGCCAAATCGGATAAATCAACGACATGATATCTTGCATACGCGGTTGCCCATGCTGCAATACCATTCCAAACTGCCAGTAATACCAATAGACGCACCATACAAAACCTCTGAAAAACCCGGCGGGAGTCACCCGCCGGGTCCGAATTCTATTGTCCGACGTCGCACAAGGATTTACATCTTACCTTTTGCGAAACCGGATCAATCCCATCCCGCCCAGAACCATCAGGGTCATCGTCGCGGGTTCGGGAATAATTGTCATAGCAAGTAAATCGCCCGTATAATTATGATAGGTCAGATAGTCGGAAACGCCGTCATTATAAAGACCAAAGGTGACTGCACGACCGCTGTTCTCAACCAGAAAACCAAGCGTATTGACCGGATCATTCATATTGAATTGCAAAATACTGTTATCCACGGATTCATAAAAATAAACCCATCCATTTTCACCGTAGAAGATATCCCCAAATGTGGCATTGCTCTGACCGGTCAATCCAAAAACAACTGCACTGGATAAAACGGTCTCAATGGTACCTCCTGAGGTTGCGCGATAGACAGTATCTGCGGTATTATCACCCCAGTAAAGGCGGCCGGCGGAATCATATGTTAAACCGGTTGTGATCGAATTGGCAGTAAACCCAGCCGGCAGAATCGTCGTCAGCGTGCCGTTTAAATCACAGTTTATCATGGCTTTGGTACTGCTTTCAAAGTAGGTCACTCCACCGTTGGGAGCCAGGGTAAATGAGGCAAGACTGGCAGGAGCGGTCCCGCCTAAATACGTCTGGATCTCACTTTTTGATGCTATAACGCTGATCGCACCTGTCGCTTTATCGGCTTTCCAGACAGCGTCGGTGGTGCTGTCCGTCCAAACCAGATAATTTCCGGATATGCCGAAGCCATTAAATACGGTCAGGTTGCTGGCACCTCCGCTGGCTGCGGCCCAGTCGGCCTGAGTAAACAAGGTAC
>DLFY01000276.1:3490-4205 GCA_002482415.1 Phycisphaerales bacterium UBA7708 | reverse complement strand
CCTCCTTTCTGAAACGCAATATAAGACGTCTGCCCATCATTGACATGAGCATATGTATTACCCGCCGCCGTTCGCGTCTGCCCTCCCAGCAGCGTGCTTTCGGAAACCAGCGTTTGCGGAACAGCCGCATTCACATACGAAACAGTTGCGAGTAACAACGCCAGAAGAACCATCTTTGCAATACCAGTGTTTTTCATCGTTTTCCCTTTCCTCTTTTCAAACTATATTTTTCAATGACACACTACAATATCAACCGCCTCACTTTTGTGGACATATGCTATCCAGTACAGAAACGAATAAAACTGAAACGCGTTGTGTCCTGACGACCCCTTGGATACCTGATCCTATAATACACAGTCACTTCCCGAATATTTTACCCAGGGAATTTATTGCCACTCAAATATTTGCCTTAAACAATTCCAGGCATTTGACAAACAATATTTTTTTACAGAGCTTAACCACGAAGCAAATTACATCGATGCCTTATCTGAAATTCAAGTACGCTTATTTTACAAAATATCCTATGGGATTAACAAGAGAATTTTTTTTAATTTATTATTTTTTCTTATTATTTAATAAGCCCATATTATATTAAAATATAATATCCATCAGCGTCGCTATCCATGATGTTCTTTTATGAGCACCAATAGTTAGCTTTCCCTAACTTTTTTCACAAAAAATTTTGCTTTGTTAGCCGCTATTCTTAGACTCTCAT
>DLFY01000276.1:0-3484 GCA_002482415.1 Phycisphaerales bacterium UBA7708 | reverse complement strand
CAACTAACCGTGACTCTGATAGGATTAATATAGTTAGGCAGCTCTAACTTTGCAAGAAAAAAAGATTATTTTATCCATTTAAATAAAAATAAAATGATATAATAAATGGATACATATAATTCGTACTCACCTCGATACTGATTGCACCTCATCCGAGGCCTTTAAGAAGAAATCTATATATCTATATATAGCAGTGTTTTACGACTGCTTTTAGAGTATTTTTGTAAAACAAATATACGAATCCAAACACCTTATTGGTGTCAGGGCTATACGCTGAAAATTTTCCACCCGAAACGCAGCGATGCACCATTTTCTGGTGCTCTATGGCCAACAAGCCGGCAAAAATCCTATATCACTGTTTTCCATTGGATCGTATTGGCCGGAATCGGAACCTGGCTTTTTGGAACCCTGCCGCGTCAGTTATCTGTTCATAGAAGGACTGCTGACTTCGCAGAGGTTCTTCTTTGGATACCATCCGCTTATAAACACCATCGGAACAAAGCTGCCAGGCATTGGCCGTATCGGAAAAATAGGTCTCCAGAATCGAACTCAGCCGCTGCCTGAGATCAGGCTGGGCAATTGGAAAAAGCAGTTCCAGACGCCGATCCAGATTGCGACCCATCATGTCGGCACTGCTTAAATATACTTCCGGATGTCCTCCGTTATCAAAGTAATAAATACGGGCATGTTCCAGATAACGGTCCAGAATAGAGACTACCTCAATGTGCTCTGATAGCCCCTTGATTCCAGGTCGTAAACAGCAAATGCCGCGAATATTGAGTTTGATTCTGACTCCAGCCGCTGAAGCACGGTACAAGGCCTGACACACATGAATGTCTTCCAGGGAGTTGGCTTTAATCATAATCTGGCCCGGATGATCCGGCGAGCTGGCTTTGATTTCCCGCTCAATTAAATCCAGCATACGCTGCCGCAGCGACGTTGGCGCAATGGTCAGTTTTGACCAGCCCACCGACTCTGAAAAACCGGTTAAAAGATTAAAAAAAGCGCCCACATCGGATGTCAACTGAGGATCGCAGGTGATCAGGCCGATATNNGGGCTGTTTTTTCGTTATAATTGCCGGTTGCCAGATGCACATAGCGTTTGATTCGCCCTCCTTGTCGCCGGATAATCAACAAGGCCTTGCATGGGTTTTGAGGCCTGCGACGCCATAGACCACATAGCAGCCCGCATCTTCCAGCCGCCTGGCCCATCGAATATTGCGGGCTTCCTCAAACCTTGCTTTTAATTCAACCAATACCGTCACTTCTTTCCCGCTGCGCGCTGCCTGTTCAAGCGCTGAAATCACAGGCGACTCCGGGCTGGTTCGATACAGCGTCTGCTTGATGGCAAGGACACTGGGGTCTTCTGCTGCCGCCCGTATCCATTCCACCACCGGCTCAAACGACTCATACGGATGAAACAGCATCACATCATGATCGCTGGCGGCATCCCAGATCGATTCATAACCCGCCAGATCGGCGGGATGCTGCGCAGGCCAGTCCGGCCATCGCAGAGATTCAAATTCCCCCCGTCCGACGAGTTCCCACAGGCATCGCAGGTCCGGTATTCCTGCGATGGGATAAATTTGCTGCGGACCGACCTGAAACTGGGCAAGAATCCAGTTTTGCATCGTCGAAGAACAATCTGCAGACAGTTCCACACGGACGGCCTGCCGATGACGACGTTCCAGAACCGCTGCCTCGATGGTTTCCAGCAAATCCCCGGCTTCTTCTTCCTGGATTTTTACATCGGCATCGCGGGTAATACGAAACACATCCACCGACTCGATGCTTTTGCCCTGGACAACCAGGCCGGCATATTCCATCAGAATATCTTCGAGCGTAACCCAGAATTCCCCCTCTCTGCTGGGCAGTCCGATAAACCGCGGCACGATGGTGGGGACAGGGATTACCATGAGCTGTTTTTCCTCCCCGGCCTGGGCAGACAGTGTAATTCCGATATGCAATTGCAAATTGGGCAACAATGGAAAAGACTGCGGATCCGTTACCGCAATGGGAGTCAGCAGGGGCAGCAGATGAGACTGAAAATAATCCCGTATGAATCGACGCTGGTCACTATTCCAGGTTTTATGATTCAGGATATAAAGCCCATGCTTCTGCAACAGCGCCAAAAGTGTTTTTGCTGCCTCCGCATGCCGGGCAGTCAGGGTCAGCGTTTTTTGACGAACTGCTTCAAGCTGCTCGTCCGCAGTCAATCCGCTCGGGTCTTTTGTCTGAATACCCGCCTGCACACGCTGCATCAGACCCGCCACGCGAATCATGAAGAATTCATCAAGATTCGAGCTGAATATCGCCAAAAACTTCATCCGTTCCATGGGCGGCACATCCTCACGCCGGGCCATTTCCAGCACACGTTCATTAAAGGATAACCAGCTCAGTTCCCTGTTGATATACAATCGGGAATCATCCAGATTCAGTTGTGTCTTTGAAGTCGCAGTCATCAAGTCAATTCCGGTAATGCTTCCAGTTCAAGATTTAATCCAAACACATCCTCAAACATGCTGCTGTGAATTTCCATCGAACGCTTAACCAGCGACTCATCCGACAAATCCGGGGCCTGAATCCGTACGGAATCCTGATCCAGCACACAGCGCAGCCGTTCAATCTGACGGATATTCATTACATCCAGCGCCTTGGCAAGCCGCAAAATTGCCGCCAGCTTATTCACCAGAATCCGGGATTCCTGCGGAAGCGCCGTGTACTCCAGGTGCGATATCTTGGGCGCACTGCGACGATGATATCGTGCGACATGAGCTACGACAGCCACCTCTTTGGGCAGCAGACCATAAATTTCCGAATTGGCTATCAGGTAATACGTATGCTTATGATACGCACGGGTTGAAACAAAGGTTCCGCACTCATGAAGCAGCGCCGCCACTTCAAGAAGCAGTCTTGCCCTCAAATCCAGTCCATGAATCGCCTTCGTTTCATCATAAAGACGCAGGGCGCAATCCGCCACACGACGGGCGTGATGCAGATTGACACGGTATTTCTCCGCCAGCGCCATCGCCGACTGGATGGCTTCCTGAGCGATGGATTCATCTTCCTGCCCCCGACACCGGCGGGACAGTTCCAGCAGCAGGCCGTCACGCATGGATACCGCAGGAACGATCACTTCTTTGACGCGGGTCAGACGCAGCAGAGACTGAAAAATCAGCAGTGCCGGCAGCAGCGTTTCAGCCTCCGAATACGACATATCCGACTGAAGCGCCAATTGCTCAACCGTTTGATTGCGATGGGATTGAACAAACTCTTCAAAGGCCTGACGGCGAATTCGATGAAATTGAGGATTATCCATCTGCTGTCCGGCCCGGGATGCCGCAAACCGGGCGTCCCCGCCCACCGCAATAAAGGTTTTTACACGTCCCAGCGGCACCAGGCTTTTCACCGTCGCCAGTACCGAATCGATTTCATTTTCAATCAACTCGACAATTTGTGTCGTGGAACGCCCTTCGTAGCCGAA
>DLFY01000333.1:5150-5384 GCA_002482415.1 Phycisphaerales bacterium UBA7708 | reverse complement strand
TCATAAAGGGAGAAAAAAAGAATTTCAGATTTCAGATTTGAGATTTGATAATGGAATTAGCAAGGGAGTCAGATTTAAAATTTAAGATTTGAGATTTCAAGGGAAGCGGGATTTGAAAAGACGGATGGACGGAAAATTTGAAGGGAGCTGTTATGACGTACGAACGGTTTGAGGACTTGCCGGTCTGGAAGGCGGCGATGGAGATTGCGGTTGTGGTGTATCGGCTGACGCGGG
>DLFY01000333.1:815-5113 GCA_002482415.1 Phycisphaerales bacterium UBA7708 | reverse complement strand
GCCTTATCCGTTTCCAACAATATTGCCGAAGGATTTGAGCGAGGCAGTACGGCGGAACTGCTGGCGTTTCTTTATATTGCACGAGGGTCAGCGGGGGAAGTGCGGTCGATGCTGCATTTTGCGGAACGGATGCCGGAGGCGAATCATTTGAAATCTGAAATTTCAGATTTGAGAACTTTGACGGAGAACTGTTCACGACAGATTCGCGGCTGGGCGGACAGTCTGCAAAACAGCGATATTCGCGGTCAGCGGCACTTGAACGAACAGACCCGTTATCGCTATGAGGCAAAAAAACGCGCCGATGCGTTTGAAAAACAGCTTCAGGGCTATATCCGCAAGGCACGACCGCAGGATTATCCGGAGGAGGAGAGGGGAAAGATTTGAAATTTGAGATTTGAGATTTCATAAAGGGAGAAAAAAGGATTTCAGATTTGGAATTTGATAAAGAAGTCGAAATAAGGGATTTGAGATTTGAAATTTGAGATTTCATAAAAATATAAAAAGATTTCGGAGTTGTGATTTCAAATCAGCAAAATGGGATTTGAAATGTGCGGATTTTTATGCGACAATGGGGGCTGCTGTGGATAAGTCGAATAAGGGAACAGGGCCGGGTGTAAATTTATGGTTCGGCTGACTTTGATACGATAAGGGAATACGAGATGGCCAGGACGAAAGCGACGGGTAAGACAGGCAAGGCGGGCAAGGGGAAGACTGCGGCGGAGGCGGTTCATGCGGGGCGGCCTTCGGCGGTGGTGGATACACGGGTGGTATATTGCGGGGATAACCTGGAGCAGTTGAAGAAGCTGCCGGATGGGTGCGTGGATTTGATCTATATCGACCCGCCGTTTAACAGCAACCGCAATTATGAGGTGTTCTGGGGCGAGACGAAGGAAAAACGGGCGTTTGAAGACCGGCACGCCTCGACGCAGGCGTATATCGAGTTTATGCGGCCGCGATGCGTTGAACTGCACCGGGTGCTTAAGAAAACCGGGTCGTTTTATTTCCACTGCGACTGGCACGCTTCGCATTATGTCAAGGTCATGCTGGATCAGATATTTGGAAGCAATCAGTTCCAAGCTGAGCTTATCTGGAAGAGAACAACTGCTCATGGTGATACACGTGGCTATGGACACATTACGGACTCAATTTTCTTCTATACCTTTTCTGATGATTTTACTTGGAATCGACAAACCCGCCCTTATTCGGAAGAACATATAGGAAGCTCATATCGTCAAGTTGACCCTGAATCCGGCAAGCGGTTTATGTTGGCGGATTTAACTGGTGCAGGAACTCGCAATGGTGAGACAGGACAAACTTGGAGGGGAATAGACGTTACAGCAAAAAATCGCCATTGGATACGACCACCAGCCGAACTTGATAGAATGGACACTGAAGGGCTTATCTATTGGCCGTCTAAGGGCAGTATGCCGAGATATAAGAAGTTTTTAGATGAAGGTAACGGGATGCCTTTAGATAATATTTGGACGGATATTCCATCTATCGGTTCACAATCAGCCGAACGTCTTGGTTATCCGACACAGAAGCCGCTGGCGTTATTGGAACGGATTATCAAGGCGTCGAGCAATCCGAATGATATTGTATTGGATGCGTTTTGCGGGTGCGGGACGGCGCTGGTGGCGGCGGAGAATCTGGGGCGGCAGTGGATTGGGATAGATATCTCGCCGACGGCGTGCCGGGTGATGGCCAAGCGGCTTCGGGATGTGTGCAAGATTCGGGAGGATGAGGGGTTGTGGCGTGCGGGACGCGGATTTGTGGTGCGTGATTTGCCGTGGACGATAGACAAGCTGCGTGAGCTGCCGCCGTTCGAGTTTGAGAACTGGGCGGTGATTGCGTTGGGCGGGATACCGAACAAGGTGCAGGTTGGGGATATGGGGATTGACGGGCGGATTTATCCGGTGTCTGCGGCGCCGAAGAAACAGGCCGGCGAGCTTGGGTTTATGGATGTGTGGTATCCGATTCAGGTCAAGCAGAAGGACAAGGTGGGCCGGCCGGATATTGATGCGTTTGAGGCGGTGATGATGCGGGAAGACCGGACGAAGGGATTTTTTGTGTCGTTTGATTTTTCGTCCGATGCGATGAGCGAGATTCAGGCGTTTTTCAGGAAGACGGGCAAGAGTATCGTGGCGCTGACGGTCAAGGATATTCTGGATGAGCAGATTGCGTATAAGCTGGCGTGAGGGTAAGTAAGGATTTGAAATTTGAAATTTGAGATTTCAGATTTGATAAAAATAAAATGGGGGCTTTGGGAATTTTGATGTAAGATTTGCGAGAATCAAATACAAATTCATGGAGTGCGGATATGAATAACGGATTGGTGATGCGTGGGATGTTGTTGGTGATGTTTTGCGGGGCGGGGGTGATGTCTGCGGCGGGGTGGGACCCTATGGCGGGGGATTATTCCGGCCATGCGGGGCGGACCATCTATGTGTCCAGGCTGGGGGACAATTCCGACGGCAGCAGTTGGCAGAAGGCATTTCATACGATTCAGGCGGGGCTTTCGGCTGTGCCGGATGAGCAGGGCGGGCATCGGGTTGTGGTGCGGCCGGACCGGTATGTGGAGGCCAATCTGGCGCCGGCTTATCGCGGGGCGGCAGGGGCGTATAATGTGCTGGTGGGGGATTTTGACGGCAGTCTCGGTTCGGGCGGCAAGGGGTGGGTGCTGCTGGATTGCGGCGATGCGGACAAGGGATTCAAGAGCTGGGACTGGTGGGGGCCGTTCCGCTCCACCGATAAGAACTGGCCGACGGGCAACAAGACCGGCCAGACGTTTTCGTCGATTGTATGCGATCGGTGGATTGTCCGGAATCTGTACACCGCCGGCGGGGATGCGGGGCTGTTTTGGGATTTGACCGACCAGAGCGGGCAGGGCTTTACGGTGATTGTTGAAGATTGCGTCGGGACGGGTCGGGCGTTTGGCGGCGGGGTGTGTTATCCGGTGGTCCGGCCGGGCGAGCCGAGTGTGTTTCGGCGGTGTTATTTTCTGGCGCTGGATTATGTGGGCGATACGGCGGCGGTGCTGATGGGGGGATGGGAAAAAACGATGCCCGATGCGCCGCATGCGGTGTTTGAGGATTGTACGCTGGTGCATCCGGATAATGCGGTGGCGATGTCGTACGCGGCCCATTGCACGCGGGCGCGGTTTGTGAATTGCCGGATGATTGTGCTGAACTTTACGCAGCCGGAAATGGGCGGTAAATCCACGGGGATTATCTGTACCGAGGGGCATTGCCCGACCGGGCGGCTGCATGTCGATTTGGAAGACTGTGTTCTGGCGGGGTATTCGGTGCTGACGCCGGGCAAAGATGCGGAAGTCACCAGCTACACGACGAAGGGCAAGGTTGCGGCCTACGTGCAGTTCAAGCAGACGGTTCCGAAGGGTTTTGAGCAGCTTGGACTGTGGCCGGTGGAGTTATTTGAACAGATTGCTCCGCCGAAGTCACCCGAGGAACTCAAGATTCAATAATCAGCCGCACCAGGGTCGTTCTCTGGTTTTCATGCCGGCGAGGATGTCGATGGCGATGTTGACATCTTCGACGACCTGATAGTCGAACATGCCCACGCACAGGAAATCAGCGCCGCTTTCGAAGGCGTATTTGAAACCATCCTGCGGAGTGAGAGCGCCGGCGGCAAGCACCTTAAATCCCATCCACGGAATTTTTTTGGTTTTCATGAAGGCGATGGTCTCATCCGGGAACAGGCAGAACATGTTGTCGTGAAATTCGTTGTGATTGGGTGAGCGGTCGCCGTCCACGGAGAAGGGTTTGCGGTTTTCTTTGGGATGGGCCGACCAGTAGCGGTCGTGGTGGATGGTCTTCATGTAGAAGTCCGGCTCAAGGCCCGCTTTGTCGCATTCGATCATGGCCTGGATGGAATGAGCGCCAAGGCCTGCGGGGAAGCCTTTGGAGCGGATGTGGTCGATGCACTTTTGAAGCACATCAATACGGCCTTCGCGGACACGCCAGTCGCAGCAGTTGCCCTGAATCTGGACCATGGTGCCGCCGTTGTCCATGACATAATTAGCGGCGCTGTAGAGGTCGTCGGCGGTGGGGTGGACCTGGCAGACGGTCTGGAGGCTGCTGCCGAAGATTTTCTTGTATTTGTTGATCAGGGGGAGCTGGTCTTTGGAGATGTTGATGGTGTTGACGCCGGCTTTTTCGGCGAGCATGAGGGTTTCAAAGACCTTCTTTTCGGTGTTGTATGCCTTGAACAGCGAGGGGACATAAATTAAATCCCGGGAGTGGGCCCAGCCGCCGATGAGATTGCCGCCGAGGATGAGG
>DLFY01000333.1:596-804 GCA_002482415.1 Phycisphaerales bacterium UBA7708 | reverse complement strand
TGCCTTTGAGGTCTTTGAGACGCAGGGAACTGGCCTGAATGGTGGCGCCGGTGATGGCGTGGACTTTATTCCAGCGATGCTTTTTGGCGACCAGGAAGCCGAAAAAGCCCAGGACCGGGACCGAGGCCAGACTTTCGAGGATTTGTCTGCGGCTGAGGTTGGCGGGCGGGAGGTCCTGAATAGGTGCGGGGCTGGTTGGGGCATTTGG
>DLFY01000333.1:0-582 GCA_002482415.1 Phycisphaerales bacterium UBA7708 | reverse complement strand
AAGGCTGACAGAATTGTATCCAAAGCCCAATATCGGCCGGCCGGGAAAAGGGCGATGAGGGCCAGGGCGATGATTTCCACGAGGTTTTTGTTGACCAGCAGATAGTGGCCTTCGGCCGGGCCGCTGAAACCGGTGGCGATAAAGGGAGGATTGGCGATATAGTAGAGGGCGACCAGCAGGATACCGCAGATGCAGGACAGACGGGTCAGGCAGCCGAGCATGAGGGCCAGGCCGACCAGCGTCAGGCCCCAGATATTCATCAGGTCCACGGCGTAGAGCACACTGGGTGTAGCGGCGATCCAGTGAAAGATGTCTTTGAACCACCAACTGGCGTTTTCGAGATAGGCGGCACTGGACCAGTCGGGCATCAGCAGTTTGGAGACGCCTTCATAGAGGAAGTGCCAGCCGACTGCGAATCGTAATAAAACCAGCACGGCGACCTGTGATTTGCCTAAACGATACGCGGATATGTGTTTTTCCTGTGAATGCATCGTCGGATATCTCCCATTCGAACAGTTTATTCTTTTGTATAAAAATCTACCTGAGAAGTCAAGATTTATCTTTGCGGATGTGCAGATGCAG
>DLFY01000183.1:17815-17947 GCA_002482415.1 Phycisphaerales bacterium UBA7708 | reverse complement strand
AGAACCGGCCCATTGCGTCCGGCAAACCAGGCCTTGGTTTTGTTGATCACGCCCAGCAATAGCGGCGGCAAAACCAGCAGCACCACAATATGAATCACTTTTTCTATCATATACTGTTCCTACTTGAAATTT
>DLFY01000183.1:0-17786 GCA_002482415.1 Phycisphaerales bacterium UBA7708 | reverse complement strand
AACAGCATTATCACCGCGGCTGCGTAGGGTAATGTTACCCCGTGAGTACGCGCGGCATAAAACGGTCCGTGGCCGTCGCGGAATAACCATACCCGTTGGGTATATTAATTCCCATATGCTCCCCAAATCATCAATATCATCACAATAACAATAATATAAAGAACATACAAATGCGTCTGGCCCTGCTGCATAATCCGCAGCCACGGCAGGTATCGCCCGGCCAGGTTAAACACGGGTACGACCAGCCGGTCCAGCACCGTATCCGGAACAAGACTCTTAAACCGGGTGGCCCCGGAAAAAACGCCCTGCAGTGTTGGCCCTTCGGTTTTGGGCCAGAGGAAAATTGCGAACAGCCTGACCAGCATCTGGCCCAGCGATGAGCCGGTGTACTGGATGCGTGCCGTTGGACGGCTGTAGCCGCAATCCCAGGTGCCGACTTCGCGGATGACTGTTGACATCGGCAGAAATCTCACGATCAGAGTAATCAGGCCAACCAGGATAATCAGGGCAAGCCCCAGCAGGGTAATCCAGTTCAGCGGAGCAATTGCAGTGATGGAGTCCACCGCGACAGGCAGCGTCATCCATGTGCCAATGGCCTTTTCGAGCAGCCCCGCGGTCAACATCGGGAACAGCCCTATCACTGCACAGCCGCCGGCCAGCAGCAGCATGGGAATCGTCATGCTGGCCGAGGCCGGATGCAGATGCTCCGGCAAAGGATGACGCGGCGAACCGAGAAAAACAGCCGACAGCAGCTTGACAAAACAAGCCACCGCCAGCGCCCCAATCATCGCCAGTGCAACCGCAGCCAGCGCCGCAGCCGGACAGCCCGCCTGCACATCTGAACCGAGCGTGCGGAACAGTCCGACATAAAGCAGCCATTCGCTGGCAAAGCCGTTCAAGGGAGGCAACGCACAGATGGCAACCGCCCCGATGACAAACAACCCCATCACCAGCGGCATGTGCCGCGTCAGGCCGCCCAGGCGGTTAATATCCCGTGTATGCGCAGCGTGAATAATCGCGCCCGCATTGAAAAACAGCAGCGATTTGAACAAACTGTGATTCCAGACATGCAGCAATGCCCCGCCCAGCCCCAGCAGGACCCAGTCGGGACGATTCTGGGTACGGCCCAGCAGTGCCAGGCCCAGCCCCATCGCAATGATGCCGATATTTTCAATACTGCTGTAGGCCAGCAGACGTTTCAGGTCGTGCTGACCGATAGCAAAAGCAATGCCCGCAATCCCCGTAACCGCCCCCACGGCCAGCAGGACACCGCCCCACCACATCTCCGGTGCCGGCAGCAGGGCTGTCATTCGGACGATACCGTATACGCCCATCTTAAGCATAACACCGGACATGACCGCCGAGACATGGCTGGGAGCGTTGGCGTGAGCGCCGGGCAGCCAGACATGCAGCGGCATCAGGCCCGCCTTGAAGCCGAAGCCGATGACTGCAAGGATAAAGAGTGCTCCGGCCAGTTCCGATGACACGCCTTGTGTCGGACTCAGGGCAAAGGAACTCGTCGCCTGGTTCCACAGGGCAAACATGGCAATCAGGCACAGGGTCCCGACATGGGTCGCTATCAAATACACCCAGCCCGCACGGCGGACTTCGGGATTATCGTCTTCGGCAGTGGCGGCAAAATAGGCGGCAATCGCCATGACCTCCCAGGCAACCAGAAACAGAACGCCGTCGCGTGAAATCGTCACCAGAGCCATCGCCCCGGCCAGCAGGCCATAGAACAGGCCCAGTCGTCGGCCATTGGCCGGATGCTCGGATTGTTTCCAGTAGCCCAGACCGTAAATCGACCCCAGCGCCGGCACCACAAAGACCGGCAGCAGAAACAAAACACTGAGCGGATCGATTGCGACAGCAAACCGGCCCCACGGCAAAAACCATGCCGCACACATAGACGCCGTTGTCGATTCACCCAGCGACATCACAACACCGCTCAATCCCAGTCCGCTGCCCAGCAGCATCAATAACGTTGTCAGCTTCTGCCCTGCTGCCCGGCGTGACGAAAATAAACACGCCGGAAAGCCGCCAAAGCCCAATACGGCAATCGCCGCAAGTATCATCCACACACTCATATTGTTTTCATATCCTTGATACGGACCGCATATCAACCGCGGCCGTATTCATCTTCTTTAACACTCACCGCGCAAATAGACGCGTAATAAATTCCTCAAAAGGTATCAATGTACTCAGCATCAGGATTACCGCAATCAGGATGTAAAGTACATACTGTTGTATCATGCCATGCTGGAATCGACGAAACCAGCCAAACCATGTCTCAATCCTGCTCCCGGCCGGAAGCAGCACTTTATCCAGAACCGCATCATCCACATGGCTGTGCATCTTCGTCGGTCGGGGAAAAACCCCTTCGATATGCGGTTTGTGCATGTCCGGACGCAGTGCCCAATTGAACAATGCCACAATCATCTGAGCCAGCGAGGACGCCGTATATTGAATCCGGCTGGTCGGGGCGGCATAACCGCAGTCCCAGGTCACCGTGGAACGCAGCGGCGAATGACGCAGCCGCAGGGCCAGTGACAATATCGCAAATAAAGCAATCAGAACGATAGACAGAATGCTGATGGCCTCCAGCGGAGCCGCCATACAGACGCTGGGTGACATGATATCCGAATCCAGCATCCAGACGGCAATCGCAGAATCCAGAACAGGAGTCAGCAGAATCGGCACAATCCCGATAGCCGCACAGCAGGCAGCAAGCACCCCCATCGGCCACCGCATCGAAACCGGGGCTTCGTGTGGATTCATCGCAGCCGGCGTACGCGGACTGCCGAGAAATACTGTACTATATACTTTCACAAAACACGCCACCGCCAGCGCCCCGATCATCGCCAGCACAGGCACAACAAGAACCGCCGCCGAGCCTGTGATGCCATCGGAGGACATCGCCCCCAGCAGGCCCAGATAGACGAATAATTCGCTGATAAAGCCATTCAGCGGCGGCAGCCCGCAGATGGCAACCGCGCCGACCAGAAACATCGCCGCAGTCCACGGCATGGTTTTGGCCAGCCCGCCGAGCTGATCGATCTGGCGGGTATGGGTGCTGTGCACAACCGAGCCGGCACACAAAAACAGCAGCGCCTTAAACAGGCTGTGATTCCACACATGCAGCAGACACCCGGCCAGTCCCAGCACGACCCATTCGGGCCGGTCCAGCGACCGACCCAGCATCGCAAGGCCAAGGCCCATCAGAATAATCCCGATGTTTTCGACACTATGGTAGGCCAGCAGGCGCTTGAGGTCGTGCTGACCGATGGCAAATACGACGCCAAGCAATCCGCTGATTGCACCCAGCAGAAGAATCAGGCCGCCCCATACGGCAGGCGGATCAGGTAATAGCGAAAGGAATCGCACCAGCCCATAGATGCCCATCTTGAGCACCACCCCTGATAGCATCGCCGACACATGGGTGGGAGCGTTGGCGTGCGCACCGGGCAGCCAGAAATGCAGCGGCATCACACCCGCTTTGACACCGAAAGCAATTAACGCCAGAAAGAACAGGATGTTCATTACACCCAAACTGATTGCATCCGCGGCTACCGGCATAAGGGCGTATGAGCCTGTGGCCCATCGCCACAGGGCAAACAACGCAAACAAGGTCAGTGTGCCGATATGCGTGGCAATCAGATAGATCCAGCCTGCCTTACGGCACTCGTCTTTTTCGTCTTCGGTGGAAACCAGAAAGAACGCTGACAGGGCCATGACTTCCCATCCGAACAGAAAAGCCATCGCGTGTCGGCTGATGACCAGGAGCGCCATCCCCGCCGTCAGCAGGCCCCAGAACAGGCGAAGTTTCCGGCCGTTTTGGTGGTACTGACGCTGGGGCCAATAGCCGAGACTGTAAATCGAACCCAGCCCGCCCATCAGAAAGACGGGGAACAGGAAAAACGCACTGAGGGCGTCAATCCCAATGAAGGAATCACCCGCCGCCTGCCAGGGGAAATTAACTATCGTATTATGCTGCGTGAATAAGCCGGCCGTGGCTCCGCTCAATCCTGAAATAGCGGCAAGCGTCATGAATCCGGCGGACAACCTCTGCACCCAGACCGACGACCGTGACAGACCCAGTCCCGGCAGGCCGCTGGCGGCTGCAAGACCAATCGCTATCAGGATCAGGGATAAAGACATCAATGCGTCCTTTCAGGCCGGCAATCCGTCGGCATCCGTACACTTCAAATCATTTGGCCTGACCACTCTGAGTCGCAGGGGCTGTGGGCAGCGAGGCTTCGGCACGCGCCAGAGTCTCCATTAATTCCTCACGCGAGGCCTGACGCTTCAGGGCTGCCTTGAATTCCTGATTCTGCAGAACAAAGCCCAGACGCGACAACATGTGCAGATGCGCCCGGACGGTGGGGCTGGTCAGCGTAAATAACGTGCCGACCGGCTGACCGTCAATCGCATGAAAATCAATCGGGTGGTCGAGGAAGCACAGAGCCATGCTGGGCTTGGAGACATGCAGGACGACCGGATTCCGGACGTGCGGTATCGCAATCCCTTCCCCAATCCCGGTCGAACCCAGCGTTTCGCGGGCCATAAGCACNNGAATTCACGGTCCACTTCCTCCGGAAGATTCAGTACATCGACAATCGCCCGCAGAACGGACGGCTTGTCGCTGCCGCCAACGCGATAATAAATCCCCCCGGCCTTTAATGCATCCGTCAGGCTGGGCAGCGGCGTTTTATTGGGGTCCACTTCCTTGAAAATCTCGGGCGAAACCTGAATTCGCCGGGAGGTAGCCCAATCCAGCAATTCGGACCGATTGAATCGGAATTGCTCATTGATGCGATAAAACGGAATTGCTTCCTGCTTAATCCAGCGATAAATCGTTTTCTCAGAAACATTTAACAGCGCTGCTGTATCTTTTACTGACAATTGCATTTATGATTCTCCACAGTAATATTTGCCCTCAATAGGACAGCGTGGAATTTTATTACAAAATGTCCACAGATGTCAATATAAATCCAAATATGACACAGCAATATTATACAGCAAAATATAACAGGATATATCTGTTTATGTTTTACAAATTTTTCAAAAGTGTTAATTCTCTTGCATGAAATACTGAATTGCTTATTCACATTACAAAATCAACCAGACATTATCAAAATCCGCCTGTTTTAGATGGCCCTCTTGAATCCAAAAAAAACAGCCGGCCGTAATCACCCCACACCATATTGGCCCCATCATCCTTTTTCTGGGACATTAATATGAGACGGGTCTTTTATGTTAAAATATCTGCATGCCCCCCAAAATCCCACCGATACCAAAATAGAAATTGCGAAAGGAATTGCATGTCCTATATGATAATATTCACATAAANNAGCAAACAACAAAAGAAGCAAGAAGATTGCTACCATAAATCTGATAGATTCCATAGCGAGAGGATAAATTTCAACGTCTCTGTTCTCATGTAATTTTTTGTAATAGCCTATGTAAAATACTATCACAGGCAAACCACATCCTAATGCAACGTACATCCCCCATCCTGATCGGCCAGTTGTTCTTAGGATTTGCATTGCGACAAAACAAATAACTGCCGCGGCTAAAGTTACAGCATAATGTCGTTTTAACTGATTTGTCTTCGCTATTAACCCAAAGAATAAAAGCATACCCAAAACATAGTAAAACACATTACTGTGAAATCCTTTGAAGTCCTGGGATTTTGGCAATATTAACATTGACAATATAATCAACAATAATGCAAAGGGAGTTGCCAAAAGACACCTTCTAAAAAACTCTCTTTTGTTGTCTTTCCATGAATCAAACTCCGCCAGCATCATTCCAACACAAACGATCCCTAATGCATATGGATTGTGTATTGATAGTGGATGTCCAGAGATTGCAAAGATGCAAACAGTTGCTAATCCTCCAATTAGAATTACACCTATTAGAATTTGCGTCAGATTAAATTGTTTGTTATACATAGATCACCCAAAACCTCTCGACCCAGAATAAGTACATTTAGTTTAATGCACAAACTATACGATACCACGCATAAAGAAAAACTGTATAGGAGTTCAGATTCCACGGAATTAGGTTTCGCCCATCGACATAGCAATATGATTTTTTAAAGAGTTATGTGTTTCATTCACCTAATGGATATTATCAAAAATTATCGGAATTGTCAACAATGCAAGCAAAGATTCTCTAATTGAGGCACGTATAGGTATATTAATATTACTATTTATATCTACATCTAACAGTAAATCCTGCTGATTCTTTACGCTTTCTTAGCTTTATGCCATTTGTGGATAATCCTTTATATAAAAGAATTTGATGTTTTTCGGGAAAACCGGTATGCTCTGGGGCCGGTTGAATACAGGCGATGATGGGTAAAAACGCAAAAAACATAGCAACACACGAGGTCGCAGCCGCGGTGAGGCGGCCGGGGTTTGCTGCGCTGATTGCGGTGACGATTTTTCTGGGGGCGTTCCTGCTGTTTCAGGTTCAGCCGCTGGTCGGGCGGTTTCTGCTGCCGTGGTTTGGGGGCAGCCCGGAGGTCTGGACGACCTGCATGCTTTTTTTTCAGTTGTTCCTGCTGGCCGGCTACGGATGGGCGCATTTGTGCATCCGCTTTCTGACTCCCCGGCGGCAAAGTCTTGCCCAGATTGGACTTCTGGTGATCGCGGCGGTGACACTGTCGGTGGTTCCCGCCGATTCGCTGAAGCCTTCCCCGACGGACAATCCAATACTTAAGATACTGCTGATATGTGCGGCCAGCGTGGGACTGCCGTATTTTCTGCTGTCCACCACCGGGCCGGTGCTGCAATCATGGTTTGCCAGGCTCTTGCCAGGCCAGTCGCCCTATCGTCTATACGCTCTCAGTAACGCCGGTTCCCTGCTGGCCCTGGTCAGCTTTCCTTTTTTCTTTGAGCCGCATTTTACGCGACTGGCGATTGGGCGATTCTGGTCGGCAGGCTTTCTGGTGTACGCAGGGCTGTATGCGGCGGTAGCAATGATTCAATGGAAATCATCCCCCGCTGCGACCTTAGCAAGCAAGTCCGAGCCTCTCAAGCCCGCGGCGAAAATCTCGCGGTCGCTATTCTGGCTGTGGATCGCCCTGCCGGCGTGTGCATCCGTGGAACTGCTGGCGGTAACGACCAAAATCACGCAGGATATCGCGGTGATTCCATTCCTGTGGATCGCGCCGCTGAGTTTGTATCTGTTGTCGTTTATTATCTGCTTTGACCATCCCCGCTGGTATGTCCGGCCGGTCTTTCTGATTCTGTTCATGGCCGGGATCATCGGCGTGATTATCGCCCGCAATTTCGAGGAAAATCTGGGCGTCGGAACCCTGATCGGGCTGTATCTGGCGATGCTGTTTTTCTGCTCGATGGTCTGCCACGGCGAATTGTTCCGCCTCCGGCCGGAGTCTTCACATCTGACGGCGTATTACCTGGCGATTTCGGCGGGCGGAGCCATCGGAGGGATTCTGGTGGCGGTGGTGGCGCCGCTGATTTTCCGGGTCTATCACGAACTGCACCTGGGCCTGCTGGCCTCGGCAGCAGTGGTGATGATGGCCCAGCAGGGATTAAAATCCGACCAGCACAAACGCCGGCGCATCTGGGTGACGGCGCTGGTGATTGTCGGCGCAATTGGCATCGTATTTCAGGGACGCAAATCCGTCAAGGATCAGACGGCCATCGTTAATGCCCGCAATTTCTTTGGCGTCCTGACTGTCTGGGAAGAAGCCCCGCAGGACCCCAAACTGCATAAATTGCTCCTGCAGCACGGGACCACTTTCCACGGTCTGCAATTTCAGGCTCCCGCCAAAAAACTGCTGCCGACGGCCTATTACAGCCCGACCAGCGGTATCGGCCGGCTGCTGGATTCGATGCCCAAACAGGACCATCGCCGTATCGGGATTGTCGGCCTGGGGGTGGGGACCATCGCCATCTACGGCAAGCCGACGGATCAGATTTGCTTCTATGAAATCAACCCGGAAGTGGAACGTCTGGCCAGAAAGTATTTCACGTATCTATCCGCATCGAAAGCGAACGTGCAGATTCTTCTGGGGGATGCACGACTGACGCTCGAAAATCAACCGCCGCAGCAATATGACGTACTGGTCCTGGATGCATTCAGTTCCGACTCGGTACCGGTACATCTGTTGACCAAAGAAGCCCTTGAGATTTATCTGAAACAGCTTGGCGATGACGGAGTGCTGGCATTTCATATCTCATCGAATCATCTGAATTTGAAGAAGGTCGTCTGGCGGCTGGCGGAGGAATTTCAACTGCACTCGGCCTGGATTGAATGCGACGAAAACCCGCAAAGCGGCACCCTGTCGTCGGACTGGATTCTGTTGAGCCGCAACGCGGCAATTCTGGATACACCCGCGATTGTTGAAGCAGCCAATCCTCCCATAACGGATGACAGCCGGGTGGACTTATGGACAGATGACCACATGAACCTGCTGCAGATATTAAAGAAAAAAGACGAATAATCCCCGCTCAGNNGATGTTCCGGCACAACAGCAGAATGGCAGCACACAATAGAATCGTCGCAGGCCCTTCCGACAACGACCAGAACAGCGGCATCTCAATCACAAAATCATACACAGCCAGACACACCGAAGCCGCCAGGCTCAGCCAGGTCAACGCTCGCAGCAGCTCCAGATATCGCGGGATATCCCGAGCGATAAAGACCAGAACAAAACCCAACAGGACATAAAGGCCGGACAAACTCCGGGTGAGATACGCCATCAACGGCGTGAACGGCAGTTCCCCCAGCCCAATCATTTTATGGATCGCCTGCATCCAGGAAAATGGACAAAAAACAAAGACAATCGCCGCCATCATCACCCCGCCGGTGATTTGCAGCAGTATTTTCAGCATTTTCTCATCACGCATAATCCATTCCTGCCTTAGCCATTTGACTGTATCTATAAACTAACTTATCGGCCAGACAAACATTATAACAGGATTTTCTCCGATTTTTCTTAATTTCCCCACATTATTATACCATATATGTACAATATAATAGCATAGTAATACATCATAATAATTCTTATAATTTATATTATGATATTTTTCACATTATATATTGACTAAATTGATTATAGATTGTAATATATCGATATTAATTTACTGATGTGAACAATTACCTGTCAGATTGTTACTCAGAGACGATTTCCTATTTATTATATTCAGGAGAATATACAATGACTACTCAGACAAACAAAGAACAGGCAACGGTTATCGACAATACGCCAACTCCGGCCGCGGTATTGGATACTCTGATTCAAAAGGTCAAAAACGCCCAGCGGCTCTATTCGAGCTATACCCAGAAACAGGTAGATGACATCTTCCGGGCTGCGGCAATGGCGGCCAACTCCAAACGCATTGAGCTGGCCAAGCTGGCCGCACAGGAAACCCGCATGGGCATCGCCGAGGACAAGGTCATCAAAAACCATTTCGCATCCGAATTTGTCTTTAATAAATTCAAAAACACCCCCACCTGCGGCATCATCGAAGACGACGAAACCTTCGGCATCAAGAAGATCGCCGAGCCGGTCGGGATTCTGGCGGGGATCATCCCCACGACCAATCCCACCTCGACGGCCATCTTCAAGGCCCTGCTGGCCCTGAAAACCCGCAACGGCATTATCTTCTCGCCGCACCCCCGTGCCAAACAGTGCACGATTGAAGCGGCCAAGGTCGTTCTCCAGGCGGCAGTCGAGGCCGGCGCTCCGCAGGACATCATCGGATGGATCGAGACGCCCACCGTGGAACTGAGCAATCAGTTGATGACCCATCCGCTGGTCAATATGATTCTGGCCACCGGCGGCCCCGGCATGGTGCGGGCGGCCTATTCTTCCGGCAAGCCCGCAGTGGGTGTGGGAGCCGGTAATACCCCCGCGGTTATCGATGAAACCGCCGACATCCAGATGGCCGTCAACTCCATTCTGCTCAGCAAAACCTTCGACAACGGCATGATTTGTGCCTCCGAGCAGTCTGTCGTCGTGGTGGACGGCGTCTATGACCAGGTCCGCAGCGAATTCCTGCGTCGCGGCTCCTATATCGTCAAAGGCAAAGAAAAAACCGCCCTCGGACAAACCATCGTCAAGGAAGGCAAGCTGAATTCGGCCATCGTTGGACAATCCGCACACAAAATCGCCCAGATGGCGGGCTTTGTCGTGCCGGAAGAAACCAAGATTCTGATTGCCGAAGTTGAAACCGTCGGCGTGACCGAACCGTTCAGCTTCGAAAAACTCTCGCCGGTGCTGGCCATGTATCGCGTCCCTGAATTTGATGATGCCGTCAAGGTCGCTGCCAAACTCGTCGAGTTCGGCGGCATGGGCCACACCGCCGTGCTTTATACCGATGAAGCCAACGACAACCGCATCGAGGTCTTCGGCAGGCACCTGTCCACCGCCCGCGTCCTGATTAATCAGCCCTCCAGCCATGGCGCCATCGGCGATATCTACAATTTCCGCCTCGAACCGTCGCTGACACTCGGCTGCGGAAGCTGGGGCGGCAACAGCATCTCCGAAAACGTCGGCGTCAAACACCTGCTCAATATCAAAACCGTCTCCGAGCGGCGCGAAAATATGCTGTGGTTCCGCGTCCCCCCGAAAGTCTATTTCAAACGCGGCTGTCTGCCAATTGCCCTGTCGGATCTGGCGGGCAAAAAGAAGGCTTTCGTCGTCACCGACAAGCCCCTGTTTGAACTGGGCATGACCGACAAAGTCACCCAGATACTCGAACAGATGGGTATCGAAAGCGACATCTTCTATGAAGTCAAACCCGACCCGGACCTGACCACCATCCGCAAGGGTGTCCAGCAGATGAACGTCTTCGGCCCGGATGTGATTATCGCCCTGGGCGGCGGAAGCCCCATGGACGCGGCCAAGATCATGTGGCTGCAATACGAACACCCCGCGGTGGAGTTTGATGACCTTGCGATGCGGTTCATGGACATTCGCAAACGCGTGTATCAGTTCCCCAAACTCGGCCAGAAGGCGATTCTCGTGGCGATTCCCACCACCTCCGGCACCGGCAGCGAAGTGACGCCCTTTGCGGTAGTCACCGACGACCAGACCGGCCGGAAATATCCGATTGCCGATTACGAACTGACACCCAACATGGCGATTGTCGATGCCGAACTGGTGATGAGCATGCCCAGGGCCCTGACCGCCTATTCCGGCATTGATGCGATGACCCACGCCATTGAGGCGATTGCCGCAGTAACGGCCACCGACTACACCAACAGCCTGGCGCTGGAGGCCATTCGCATCCTGATGAAATATCTGCCGCGTGCGTATAAAAACGGAGCCAAAGATGAACTGGCCCGCGAAAAAGTACACAACGCCGCGACGATGGCGGGAATGGCCTTTGCCAACGCCTTCCTCGGCCTGTGCCACTCGATGGCCCACAAGCTGGGCGCGATGTTCCACCTGCCCCACGGCCTGGCCAATGCCCTGCTGATTAATGAGGTCATTCGTTACAACGCCACCGATGCGCCGCGCAAGCAGACGGCCTTCCCGCAGTACGAATATCCCAATGCCAAGGCCCGCTACGCCCGAATCGCCCGGTATCTGGAACTGCCCGGCTCCAATGACGACCAGCTTGTCGAAAGCCTGATCGGGGCTATCAACAAGCTCAAATACGAACTGGACATCCCGGCCTGCATCAAGAACGCCGGCGTGGACGAAAAGGCCTTCATCGGCAGCCTCGACGAGCTTAGCGAAATGGCCTTTGACGACCAGTGCACCGGGGCCAACCCGCGATATCCCTTATTCGGCGAGATTAAACAAGTGTATATTCAGGCGTTCAATCCTCCTAAACGCTAACCCCTTTGGTTCTTGCCGATTTTCTATAGAATGGCCGGGCTTTGTGTCCGGCCTTTTTTATTTTACGGCATCACGGCTCGATGCTATACTGGCCGCGATGATGAACAGCTATACCACACAACAGATTATCGACCACTTTGGCATGCAGCCGCTGGGACAGGAAGGCGGTTGGTTCGTGGAGACCTATCGGGCCGCCGAAAAAATCGCCCGGGCGGGCCTCGACAGCCGCTACCCCGGCGACCGCTGCTACTGCACGGACATTCTGTACCTCCTGACACCGGAGTCGTGTTCGAAGATACACCGCGTCCGCAGCGATGAAATCTTTCACTATCACCTCGGTGATCCGGCTCGGATGCTGTGGCTGTGTCCGGATGGAGGCAGCCGCGAAATCATCATCGGCCCCGACATCCTGCACGGCCAGCAGGTCCAGGTCATCGTCCCCCGCGGCACATGGCAGGGAGCCCGGCTCATCGACGCCGGCCGGTGGTGCCTGATGAGCTGTACCGTCGCCCCCGGATTCGAATACGAAGACTACGAACACGGCAGCCGGAACGAACTCATCACCCGCTGGCCCCAGCGAAAAAATGATATACTGCAACTCACATGAAAACCCGGCACGCTCAAAACCATGGAACATAACGAAACCCAGTTTGATATTCGCAAAACCCGGCGGCGGCTATTGATTCGCTCGGGATTATTCTATGTCATTCTGGCATTGCTTGTGTTTGTTCCTGCCGGAACCTTACACTACTGGCAGGGATGGCTATATTATGGTTTCCTTTCTATCCCATCCATGGCCACACTGATTTATTTATGGAAATATGACCCCGCCCTGCTGTCGCGACGCGCCCGAAAACGCGAAAAACAAAAAACCCAGCAATGGATCGTCCGGCTGATGAGTCTTCTATTTTTTGCAGGCCTTGTGATGGCCGGCCTGGACCATCGTTACCAGGGGTCGGCTGTCCCGATGGCTGTTGTTCTTGTCGCGGATGTGTTTGTCTTTCTGGGTTATGCAGTAATCTTTCTTGTCTTCCGGGAAAACACCTACGCCTCACGCATCATCGAAGTTGAACAGGGCCAGCAGGTCATCTCCACAGGCCCTTATGCCCTCGTTCGCCATCCGATGTATCTGGGCGCCATCCTATTTTATCTGTTTACCCCATTGGCACTTGGCTCTTTCTGGGCGTTAATCCCCTTTGCACTCCTGCCCCCGTTGATCGTGTTCAGGCTCCTGCAGGAAGAAATCCTGCTGCGAGACCAGTTGCCGGGCTATCAGGACTACTGCCAAAAAACACGGTACAAACTTGTGCCGTATATCTGGTAAAGCTGCTTCGCAAATAACTGACTCAATCGCCCCATGGACGATATAATCCATTCAGATATTATTCTGGCGAACCCATCCTCAAATGACGATATAATAGTTATAAGTCATAGCAATTGGAATGTTGCCAAAAAGTAGAAATATTAACCATGAAATGGAGGTTATGCCATGAGACGGTTATTTGCAATTGTTTCCATTATCGGTCTGTTTATACTGAGTGCCTCACCAGCCCTGGCGGCAGGAAAAGGCAAAAATGCTGAAGGCACCGCGGCGGTAGAAAAAGCCAAAGGCAAATCCATCACCGAAACCGCCACGGATACCGCGGCAGCTCAGAACGAAAAGGCCGAGAAGGAAAAGGCCAAAGTCGAAAAGGAAACCAAAGAGAAGGCCCAGGCCGCACAAAAAAAGGCCGAGCAGGAAGCGACCGAAACCAAGGCCAAAGCGGAAAAGCAGGCCCAGGAAGCCAAGGCCAAAGCTGAGAAGAAAGCAAAAGAAGCCGAATCTGCCGCCAAAGAAAAGACTAAAGAAGAATCCAAAGCAGTAAAGGACAAAACCGAAGCTAGGGAAGAAAAACCCAAGGCTGAAAAACCCGAATCTGAAAAGACCAAAGAGGCTGACAAAGCCAAAGAAAAAGGCAAGAGCGACGACAAGGGCAAAAGCGAAGATAAAGGCAAAGGTGAGGATAAGGGCAAATCTGAAGCAGACAAAGATAAAGGATTGGGCAAAGACCAGCAGGCCGCATCCGTCCAGGAGCAGATTGCTCATGAAGAACAAAAGCATACCGAACGCCAGGCCCGTCTGCAGCAGATGCTGGAAGTAGCCAAGGGGAAAAATGATGAAAAAGCCGTTGAGCGAATCCAGAAATTGATGGAAAAGGAAAATCAGCGGTACCAGAAAAAAGGCCAGAAAATGGCTGATCGCGGCGCCAGGGCCGAAGAAAAAGTAGCCGAAGCCGACAAGACCAAGACCGAGAAAAAAGATTAATCCACCCCCCACCGGGTGATTTCAGGAGAGATACAATGATTCGCAAGACACTATGGATGACAGTGATTGTTCTGGCAATAGCGGCCCTTAACGGCTGCAAGAAACAGACTCCCCCGCCCGCACCGGCTCAACCCGCCGAACCGGCCAAGGCAGTCCAGGAAGTCAAGAACGAGGCCGACAAAGAGATTACCTCCGAGAATCTCGACGCGGAACTCGACAAGATGGAAAAGGAAGTGGACGCCGACATCGCCGCAGAGCAGTAAGCTGCTCCTTACACAGAAATAGAGAATCCGTTGATATTATTCCTTACCGCCGGCCTCTTTCCCGGAACGGATTTTACGGATTTCCGCAGCGCTGATATTTTTCTGCCGGAAGGCAATCAGCTCATCGGCAGTAAAATTCTTATACCCGTCCTGATGGACCCCGACAATAAACTCCATCGGCACACTGTAATTTCGCAGCTTAATCACCTCGTCAAGCGTGAACGTGTACCCTGCATCGGCATACTTTTTCAAATCCTCCGGCTTGACCTGATAATTACGGGCCTTAATCAGATTATCAATCGACAGCGGAGTCCCAATCTTCTGAAAGGCCTCGATATAGTCCGGTAAAATCTGGTGATTTTTCAGGCGAATCAACTCGTCAATCGTATAGTCACACCCCAGCTTTTTAAATCCGCCGACATATTCCGGCGTTATCTGATAATTCTTCAGGCGAACCAAATCATCCACTTTGTAATCACAACCCAGCTTCTTAAATCCGCCAATGTATTCCGCCGTCATCTGGTAATTTTTCACCTTAATCAATTCATCCAGCGAATAATTGCACCCCATCTCCTTCAGTTTGGCCGCAAACGATGGAGCTATCTGGTAATTCTTGGCCCGGATCTGGTCATCAATCGAAAAATGATACCCCGCATCCTTGAACGNNATCCAGTTGATAATTCTTGATCCGAATCAATTCATCGAGGTTAAAGTCATACCCGGCCGTCTTGAAGCCCGCCATAAATTCCGGCGAAAGCTGATAATTTTGCACCCGAATCAGCTCATCCACCCCCAACCGATACCCGGCCGCATACACTTTCTCGATCATGGACGACTCGATCTGATAATTCCGCAGCCGCAGCAAATCCGACAGGGCCTGCTTTTGCCCCATGGCCTTGACCACCTGCTCGGCATAGTCGGCCTCCAGAGACTGGAAAAACAGCTCAATACATTGTGCATCGGTTATGGATTCTTTGACACAGGCACCAATCCGCCCCAGATACGCCATATCCATCTCCAGAACCACCGTCCCGCCGCGAACCGCCGCATCAGACACCGCCTCCCGGTTGCCGGTAAAAACCATCTTCCCGCCCGGCCGGCTCACCGTAAAATCCAGCGGCAGCGTCCCGGCCTCACGCTCCTTGAATTCGGCAATCGCATCGGGGCCTAAGGCATACTGAATCATGGATTTTCCATCTTTATCGATACGGAAATTGATAATTTGTACCCGCGAATCCCAGTTGCCCTCTGCAATCCAACTGCCTTTGAACGAGGCCCCCTCTGCCGTGCGGGCAAGATCGGAAATCCGAATCCCAGGATACGACGGTGCCGTCGTCGCAAAGCCAACAGCATTGATTTCCCCCAGCAGTAATTGAACGACCGACTGTGTCGTATATTGGGACTCTGGGTCGCTGTGAATCGTAACCACCACAGGCTGGCCGGTTTTTTCCAGAATCTCCACACTGAACGGCTTGCCTTCTTCAGTGACCGCCGACATCGTCACCGTCGTTTCGGATGTCTTTTTGCGATTAATCTGTGTAAATTTGGAAAAATGACTGACGCTCTTGCCCACCCAGCCATGCCGGTCATACATCTCATTGACGATGTTCTGAATCTCTTTGCTGGAAACACCGCTTACCCGAATCTGATTATCCTGAACTTCATACTCCACCGGCTCACAGCCAACCACAAACAATCCCAAAACCAGCAATACTCCTATTTTCCGCATAATAACCTCCTAAATATCTCAAGTATATCATGACTCTGTAGAAAAAAAACTTTTATTTAACCCCGGAGGGGTATTATAAAATAGCCGGGGGTGGAAACCCCCGGAAAAGTTAGTTTTCCTCATTAAGCCCCGGCAGGGGCGATACAAAAGCGACTTTTCTACAGAGCCGTATATCATTTTAAATAATAGACAAATCCCGACAACGTTTGTTTCAAAAATTATTAAGCTTCTTATTCTTTATTATCCAGCCTTGTGCCAAACATTACAAAACAAACTCACCAGTCAAACCAGACGTAGGCCCCCTTAGCTGACGGCAGGCGATATTCCCCATCCATACCAAGATCACAGGGAGGACATGCCAGATCTGTCGGACCTACCACAAGCCCCCAATGTCCAATTAACACACCACCCCATTCTAATCGCACGAATAGTTGATGAGTGTGTTTATATTCCTGGACCCATACTGATTTTGGCTTCAGAACACGAATCGCATCAGGATATTCTGATTCAACAAGGCATTGATCCATATATTGGGAACCCTCTTTTTCAAGCCAGTTTTGTATTTTCTTGGTATCTGCATTTTCCTGCATCCGTTCCAGAAAACCATACATGAAAGGAACATATGAAGGTAAACCATGATACGATGATGTAACAAATAAAACCGGTAATGTGATAACAAGCATCGCGGAGGCAATCAGCACAAGCTTAAGGATTAATCGGAATTTACTCAGACTGCGGAACTGAACTATAAATCGGACTATTAATACCAGCAGTAAAATGGAATTAATCAGCAATACACCTATGAACTGCTTTAAAGTACCGATTGGCACCCCTTCAGGATTCAGGCCTTGCCGATACAATGCATAAGGCCACAACCATGCATTCAGCAAAAAAAAGACCGCCATCAACAATATGATGTTCATATCGGTCTTTATCGAAAGCAGTTTTTGAACCTGGACAGGGCAACACCCCGTAGTCGGCACCGAAGAATTCGTTGAATTATTCTCACACATTGAACCTCCTCACACCTTATATACTTATGATTAAATCGCAGAATCAATCAAAAGAAATAAAAAAAACATGTGCACCGTCGACTAAAGGGATGCATTCCTCTTGTTCGATATGATCTTTTTGGGATAAAGGGCACTGCATTGTCTTGGGGCCAACATTTAATCCCCAGTAATTTCCACCAAATGAACTCCACGTCAAAGAGACATATTTAGGCAGTGCAGTCTTTCTTCCTACTTCGACATAGGAGGGATTTAAATCTTTTATTGCCCTGGGCCAGTCTGATTTATTAATATAATCAATTACGTCATATCGATCACGTACCGCTTCCCACCACATACGAATTGCATCAACATCCGCTTTCCGCTGCATCCGCAGCAGAAAACCGGAATGCAGGGCCTCACGTCGCGACCAGCACCATGGCCATTTAACTCCTCCATAAAACGCAAAACACGTTAGTATTAACAGCAATAAACGCACATGAAAACGACGCGTCTTTTTTTGAGATATTGTCCAGATAAGCCGTGTAAACAGGAGCAGAAAAAGACAAATCAGCAGCACAGAGCCAATCAAAATTGAGATTTGAGGTCCACTATAAAACCGATTCAGCCCTGTCAAACCATAATAATAGGCGGGTAAGCGTTCAGGCGGATTTTG
>DLFY01000075.1:23175-34347 GCA_002482415.1 Phycisphaerales bacterium UBA7708 | reverse complement strand
TCCTGCCTAATGGCAAGACAAAGGCATCTTCCGATTCAGAGGATTACCGGGTCCAGGGTCAGCTTTCAGAAGACGGCGAACACTATATTATCACAATTACGCCGCTCTGTGCAAACAGCGGCTGCATCGCAGGCGACCAGCTATTGTATGAGGCTCCTGCGGAAGGATACACTCCATCGGTGTCATTTCCGGTTGATATCTCTGAAACCGACAATCAATACAAATATGTTTATATGAAAGCCAATGATGGACAATTTTATTCCATATTGAGTTTCGAATTTACATGTCGAAATTATGATCGACCTGATGAACGTTATATGTATGTAAATATTAAAACAAAAACTAATGTTGAAGGCAATAGAGGTCTGGAATACGATAGTTTATATAATCTTTTAGAAGATGAATGGCGAGCGAAAATAGCAGATTTGCGGCGTTGTAATGAGAACACCGAAAGAGAGTTTATGGAACGACGGGGATTGACACAATTACCATGGAAGTCATCCAAGTTCAGCAAGGAAATAGACGAGGAAGTCTTTATGCAGGAGATGCAGAAGGAAAAGGAACTCCGCAAAAAGGAAGAGCCGCACTGGTGGCACCTGCTGGAATGATAGCACCGAAACAGAAATATCAAGTAAGATCCGTATAAATGGAATTTGAAGATATCTTATTGTTATGGTGCTTATCACAGGGTAACGTACCATGGCCAAGCTCTGCTTGACCATGCCACCCTTTGTTTATGTACAGAGAGCTTGATTGTGCAGACCTTGATATCACTGGGTGACGCACCACAGCCAAGCGGAGCTTGACTGTGCCACCCACAATATTGCACAGGGTAACGCGCCATGGCCAGGCGGATCTTGACCATCCACTCTGCTGGAATGGCGGGCTATGGGTTGAAGGTGAAGATGGGAGATTACGGATGGGTGGCACAGTCTGACGGAGTCAGGCTGTGGGGAGACAGAAGATGGTTTAAACTATAACTGGCAGGGCAAATATGAAAATCGGTGACAACCTATATCAAAAACGCTGCAAGCGATATAATTTTAACAACCAGGCTCATGAATTGACGTTTAGCTGCTATCATCGAAAAGCCTATCTGCTTAACAAACAAGCGTGTGACTATCTGGCAGAGGCCATCGTCATGGCTCAACAAAAATACAGCGTGGATTTGTGGGCTTATGTCTTTATGCCGGACCATGTGCATTTACTGATCTGGCCCAGACAAGAAGAGTATTCCATTTCATCCATTTTGCAGACCATCAAGCAATCTGTGTCCAGGCGGATTCTACCCCATCTCAAGACGGAAGCGGCCAAAATTGAATCGCCATTTCATTTCTGGCAGGCCGGGGGCGGCTATGATCGTAATGTCACTTGCCGGGATACGGCCAGACAAATTATCAAATATACCCAACGGGTATGATTATTCCGCGAGCAAAAGAAACAAGTGGGTGAAGCTGCTGTACTTAGCCGCGNNATTTCAAGCAGGATCAGTATATACATTCATTTGAATCCTGTGCGTAAAAAGCTGGTCCAGCTTCCCAGTGAATGGTATTATTCCAGCTATAAGGATTGGATGGGACTGGGATGCGGCCCTATGGCAATTCAGAAAGAGGGATTTACTGGTTGTGCTGCACGGGGTGACGCTATACAGACAAGCAAAGCTTGACTGTCTTTACCCCTATTCAGCACAGGGTTGCGAACCACGGCCAAGCAGAGCTTGACCGTGCCACCCTCTGATTAAGTGCAGAGAAGTTGACCATGCCAGACCTTGATATCACGGGGTGACGCACCACAGCCAAGCAGTGCTTGACTGTGCCACCCTTTTTTAACACAGGGTAACGAACCACGGCCAAGCGAAGCTTGACCGTGCCACCCAGTTAGCAGATGAATTAATAGAAAGACGCTGGGGGATGAAACATAGCCAAGCGGAGCTTGACTGGGCCGCACTAATTTGTTAATTTGGCAGTGGGTTATGTGATATGGCCTGATGGGATTTGATCATACTACCCGGCAAAGACAGGAGCGTTGATAGTGAGGCAAAATATGAAATGGAGTTATGGTGTTGTTGTGTGGCTGGTGCTGGCGTCGGGATGTTCGGGCGGGGAGTCGGGGCCGACGACGGCGGAGTGGATGCGGAAGGCGGGGCTGGGCAAGTGGCTGGATGCGCCGGTGACGGCGGCCCGGACGGAGCGGGGTATCTATAATATCACCGATAAGGGGGTGTATATTTTTCAATATGATGTGGAGACGCCGGCGGTGGCGGCTGAGCCGAATGTGGTGATTGAGGGGGCAATCCGGCCGGCAGCGGGTGTGAATAAGGCGGTCTTTGTGACGCACGGCTGGGGGGATAAGTCGCTGAATGACTGGCCTGAGCAGATGGCCGAGGCGATCGCGGCCAGGGTGGACCCGAACGAGTGGATGTGCGGCTGCTTCGGGTGGTCGGGCGGGTCGGTGGTGATTACGTCGGTCCATGCGGCACGGTATGCCCGGGATATCGGCGGGCCGCGGCTGGCGGCGGCGGTCCTGAAGCTGTCGGATTCGGTTCGGCATGTGCATCTGATCGGGCATTCGGCGGGCAGTTGGGTGATTGACGCGGCGGCCAAACGGATTGTCAAAGAGCGGCCGGGGGTGGAGGTGCATCTGACGTTTCTGGATGCCTATGTGCCCAGCCAGTGGGACCCGGACGAGCTGGGGGCGATTGCGGGTGAGCCGAACCGCCCTGCCGCGGTATGGGCGGAGCATTATTATACGCGGGATATTACCTATAATGTGACGCAGCAGGATTTAAAGCATGCGCATAATGTGGATATCACGGCCATTGACCCGTTGTTTGCCGAGCATGAGTTTCCGTACCGGTGGTATGAGGCGACGATGACGGGGACTTATGACCGATGGGATGAAAAAGGCGAAACGGTGTATAAGACGGCCAATGGGGTGGAGTACGGCTTTGCACGGGGCCGGGAGGCCGGGGAGGAACCCTGGCGGCAAAGCAGACAATTGCCCTGCGGCGAGAAAGCGGTTATACTGAATAAGTACGTTAAGTAAATCCAGTAAAGCAGAGAGGATTGTATGAAAATAGTAATCGCCGGGGCCAAGGGTGCAGGCAAAAGCACCGTCGCCAGGGAATTGAGCCGGATGACGGGATTGGAGATGATTGAGACGGATGCGCTGATTGAAGAGCACTTTTTCAAGCAGATCGGGCATCGGCATACGTGCCGGGAGATTTATGTTGAGCACGGGCAGGATGCGTTTCGTCAGGTCGAGGCGATGATGGCCCGGCAACTGGAGGATGCGGAATGGAAGCTGATTGTCTGCGGGGGGTCGAGTCTGATTGACCCGGGCAGTCGGCAGGCCCTGCGGAAACATGCGATTTTGATCTATCTGAAGGCGAATACGGAGGTTATCTGGGCGCGGCTGGAAAAGGATGGATTGCCGCCGTGGCTGCGCGGGCCGGATGCACGGGAGCAACTAGATAAGAATGTGGCGTTTCGTGAGGAACTGCTGGGGCCGTTTGCGGATATTCTGGTGGATACGACGGGGAAAACGCCGGCGGCAATCGCGGCGGAGATTGTGGAGGGATTGGGGCGAGAACTGGCAATCCGGTCGAAAGCGGCCAATACCTACGGGGATGTAATTGGGCTGACGACGTTTGGGGAAAGTCACGGGCCTGCGATTGGAGCGGTGCTGGATGGGGTGCGGCCGGGGCTGGAGATTTCGGCGGAGGATATCCAGAAAGAGCTGAATCGCCGGCGGCCTGGACAGAGCGATGTGACCACGCCGCGGGATGAGAAGGACCAGGTGGAGATATTGTCGGGGGTATTTGGGGGTAAGACGACGGGGGCACCAATAGCGATGGTGATTTTCAATCGCGACCACGATTCGAGCAAGTATGAGGGGATAAAAGACCTGTTTCGTCCGGGACATGCGGATTTCACGTTTTATAAGAAATACGGGATTCGAGATTATCGGGGCGGCGGTCGGTCATCAGGGCGTGAGACGGCCGGGCGCGTGATGGGCGGGACTGTTGTTCGTAAGCTGCTTGAAGAAAAAGGAGTTAAGATTGTCGCCCATGCGATTGAAATTGGGGGCGTTCGAGCGAACTCATGCGATTACGGGATGATTGAGACGACGCCGGTGCGGTGTGCGGATGCCGAGGCGGCCAAGGGGATGGAGCAGGCGATTCTGGCGGCCAAAAACGATAATGATTCGGTTGGCGGGATTGTGAAGCTGGAGATTTTCGGGCTGCCTGCGGGATTGGGAGATCCGGTGTTCGGGAAGCTGGACGCGCGGATTTGCCATGCGATTATGACGCTGGGGGCGGTCAAGGGGATTGAGGTCGGCAAGGGCTTTGAATTGTGCCGGATGCGCGGGAGCCAGTCGAATGACAATATGGCTGACGGGAGCTTTGTGAGCAATAACGCCGGGGGAATTACCGGGGGGATTTCGACGGGGCAGCCGGTGTATTTCCAGATTGCCGTGAAGCCGACATCGTCGATAGCTAAACCCCAGAAAACAATTGACCTTGAAGGGCGGAATCAGCCGATTGAGACGCATGGGCGGCATGATCCGTGTATTGTGCCGCGGATTATCCCGGTGATTGAGGCGATGACGGCGCTGGTGCTGTATGACTGCTGGTGCATCCAGGAGCGGATACGTCCTTTTGGGGACAAGAGTTAGGTGCGTTTTGGAGTTTATTCCGGAGGCATTTTGACTGGTAATTTCCGAGGAGAATTTTTCTTGAAATAATGGGGTGGGATTTGTACAATTTGCCTTTTCCGGCCCGCGGCGCAGGGATGACCTCGTCCGCTGGCATGCGGCAAACAATTGAATACGTTAAAAACGCCAATGTAGCTCAACGGTAGAGCTCTGGTTTTGTAAACCAGGGGTTGCGGGTTCGAATCCCGCCGTTGGCTTTTTTTTATTTTATGCCCAACGGGTGTGTTGCATGAAGTACAGTTTTATGTGTTGGTTGGTAAAGGGTTAGACTATGGAACGAGCCATCGAAAAGGCCGGCGCTCTGATTGAAGCAATGGGTTACATTCGCAGCTTCAAAGACAAGATTGTTGTCGTCAAGCTGGGCGGCAGTATTCTGGACGATATGGAACTCCAGCGGAAGCTGCTGGTGGATGTGGCATTTATGTCGATTGTGGGGATGCGTCCGATTCTGGTTCATGGCGGCGGCAAGGCGATTACGCAGGCGATGAACGAGTCAGGGCTGGAGCCGGTGTGGGTTCAGGGCAGACGCTATACCGACGAGCGGACGCTGGCGATTGCCGAACATGTGCTGGTGCATAAAATGAACACGCCGATGTGTCAGATTCTCAATGAACTGGGGTGCCGGGGTATGGGGATGCATTCGCTGAGCAGCTGCGTGGTGTTTGCCGAACCGCTGCGGTTAGTCAGTGATGATGGCCGCAAGATTGACCTGGGGCTGGTGGGTGAGGCCACGGAAGTCAACGGCGAACTGCTCAAGACGCTGTGCCAGTCCGGCGTGATTCCGGTGATTGCCCCGATCGCGCGGGCCAAGACCGGCGGCACGAAACTCAACTGCAATGCCGATACGGTAGCGGGCAAGGTGGCGGCGGCGGTGCAGGCGGAGAAATTCGTGGCCCTGTCCGATACGCACGGTATTCTGAGAGATATCAATGACCCGGAGAGCCGGATTTCGAGTGTCAGCGAGGCGGAAATCAACGCGATGATCAAGGACGGCATCATCAATAAAGGGATGCTGCCCAAGGTGGAGTCATGCCTGGTGGCACTGGAAGGCGGGGTTAAGAAGGCCCATATCATCGACGGCAGATTTCCTCATTCACTGCTGCTGGAAATTTACACGGACAAAGGCGTTGGAACGCAGATCATAAAATAAAAAATCAAATATCAAAAATCAAAATTATGGAATCCGCCTGTGGCGGATAAAGAATAATGAATACGCAAGAGGTTATTACACAATTTAATCAGTACGTGATCGGAAATTACGGACGGCTGCCGCGGGTGATTACGCGGGGCGAGGGCAATTATTTATACGATTTGGACGGCAACAAGATTCTGGATTTGTTTCCGGGATGGGCGGTCAGCGGGATCGGGCATTGCCATCCGAAGGTGGTGGAAGCCCTTCGCCGGCAGGCCGGGGAACTGCTGCATATCGACAATACGTTCTATACCATGCAGCAGGGCCAGTTGGCCAAACTGCTGTCGGAGCGTGCGTTCGGGGGCAAGTGCTTTTTCTGCAACAGCGGCGCGGAAGCCAACGAGGCGGCGATGAAGCTGGCACGGAAATTCAACGCCGGCAAGAAACGGTATAAATTCATCACCGCTGAGCGGAGTTTTCACGGGCGGACATTCGCAGCAGTCACGGCGACGGCGCAGCCGAAGTATCATGAGGGATTCATGCCGCTATTGGCGGGATTCGAGTATGTACCGTTTAACGATATTGATGCACTGACGCAGGCATTCAGCGATGAGGTCTGCGGCGTGCTGATTGAGCCGATTCAGGGTGAAGGCGGTGTGCGTGAGGCAACGCCGGAGTACATGCAGACCATCCGCGACCTGTGCGATGAATCCGGGGCATTGATGATTCTAGATGAAGTACAGACGGGGATGGGACGGACGGGCCGGTGGTTCGGGTATCAGCATTATGAGGTGGTGCCGGACATTATCACGCTGGCCAAGACGCTGGGCGGCGGAGTTGCCATCGGAGCCATCGTGGCCAAGGCGGAAATTGCATCAGTACTGGTGCCGGGAACTCATGCCTCGACGTTTGGCGGGAATCCGCTGGCGTGTGCGGCGGCAATTGCGACGATTGAGGCGATTGAAGGCGACAAGCTGATTGATCATGCCGTGCGGATGGGGCAGTATGCCACGGATAAACTGAATGCACTCAAGCAGAAGTTTCCCATTATCCGGGAATTGCGCGGCAAAGGATTGATGATCGGCATTGAGCTGACGGTGCCCGGGGGTAACATTGTCAGCAAGTGTCTGGAACTGGGTCTGCGAATCAATTGTACGCAGAGCAACATTCTGCGGTTTATGCCGTCGATGACTATCAGCACTGCTGAAATCGACCAGGCGATTGGTATTCTGTCAACCGTTCTTGAAACAGAGGGATAAGATTATGAAAAGCTTTCTTTCGATCCGGGATTGTACGAGCCAGGAACTGCTGGAGCTGCTGGATTTAAGCATCGGCCTCAAGAAACTGTACCAGAGCGGCAAGCGGGATTTATGCCTGACGGGCAAGACCCTGGCGATGCTGTTTGAGAAGACCAGCCTGCGGACGAGAGTGAGTTTTCAGGTGGCCATGCAGGACCTGGGCGGGAATGCGATTTATCTGAAGCCCGAGGATATCGGGATTATCGGGCAGCGCGAGCCGGCCAAGGATATGGCGAGGGTGTTTTCGCGGTATGTCAGCGGGATTATGGCCCGGACCTTCAAGCATGAGACGATTATCGAACTGGACCGCTGGGCAACGGTGCCGGTGATTAACGCCCTGTCGGACTGGTCGCACCCCTGCCAGGCGATGGCGGATATGCAGACGGCGATGGAACATTTCGGCAAACTGAAGGGTTTGAAGCTGGCGTATATCGGGGACGGCAACAATGTCGCCCGGTCGCTGGCGTTTGCGTGTGCGAAGCTGGATATGCAGTTTGTGATTGCGGCGCCGGCGGGGTACGAACTGGATCAGGAGACACTGGATACAGCCAACCAGATCAGTCCCGGCTGCGCGGCACAGATTCGCAACCCGATGGAAGCGGTGAAAGAGGCCGATGTGCTTTACACGGATACGTGGGTCAGTATGGGCCAGGAGGCCGAGAAAGAACAGCGGATTCGGGATTTCCAGGGATACCAGATTAACGACGCCCTGCTGGCGGCAGCTCCGAAGCGGGCCAAGGTGATGCATTGTCTGCCGGCGTACCGCGGGTATGAGATTACCGATTCGGTGTGCGAGTCGGCCCAGTCGGTGATTTTTGACGAGGCAGAAAACCGGCTGCACTTCCAGCGGGCGCTGCTGAAGAAACTGATGAGCAAGTAATATCCCATTGTCCCTGTAAAGACGCATATTATTAGCCGAGAGAATGAATATAAAGATACCATGAAAACAAATCATAAAATCATCATCGGCGATTCACGGCGAATGGAAGAGATACCAGACGAGTCTATCCACCTGGTCATCACCTCCCCGCCCTATTGGCAGCTTAAAGATTATGGCAATGACAACCAGATTGGATTTAACCATAGCTACGAAGAGTATATCAACAATCTTAATCTGGTGTGGAATGAATGTCGTCGCGTCTTACATAAAGGCTGTCGTCTCTGTATCAATATCGGCGATCAATTTGCTCGTTCTGTTTATTACGGCCGATATAAAATCATTCCCATTCGGACGGAAATAATCAAATTCTGCGAAACGGCGGGTTTTGATTATATGGGTGCTGTGATATGGCAGAAAGTAACCACCTGTAATACCACCGGCGGGGCAACCATTATGGGGTCGTTCCCCTATCCGAGAAACGGCATCCTGAAATTAGACTATGAATTTATTCTAATTTTCAAAAAGCCCGGCGATGGGCCTAAAGTCAGCCAGGATGTCAAAGAGCAATCCAAGATGACCACAGAGGAATGGAACCAGTTTTTTGCAGGACACTGGAATTTTGCAGGGGAACGGCAGGATAAACATCTTGCAATGTTTCCGGAAGAATTACCTCGACGACTGATCAAAATGTTCAGCTATCTTGGCGACACAGTACTGGATCCATTTCTTGGAAGCGGCACAACCTGCTTAGCAGCTCGAAATCTGGAACGAAATTCCGTCGGCTATGAAATTAATCCAGATTACGAATCGGTCGTTCGAGAAAAATTGAATGCCAGTCAAAACAAACTTTTTGAATCAACCAAGATTGGCTTTCAATATCAGTCGCATAGACAATCAAACTTTGATAAAGAAATCCAGGCCCTCCCCTATATATTCAAGGATCCTGTCCGGTTTGACAAAAAGACAGACCCAAAAAAGTTTAAATTTGGGTCACAAATCGACCGCAATCACCATAAACGCGAGGACTACTATCGCGTAGAACAAGTGATTTCCCCATCTCTTGTAATTCTTGATAATGGTCTCAAAGTTCGGCTCTTGGGAATCAAAGAACAGGATGATACACGAGAGGCTGCCATTCAATTTCTGGAAAACAAGACAAGAGGCCAAAAGGTCTTTCTGAAATTTGATTCCATAAAATATGACCAGAACAATATCCTTTTGGGGTATTTATATCTTTCAAATAAAACGTTTATTAATGCTCATTTAATTAGAGAAGGCATAGCACGTGTTGATAATGAGATAAGTTTTCGATACAGGGATAAATTCATCAGATTGACCGAAGAAGGAGCATTCGTAAAATGAGAATTTACTCCAGAAATTTTGGCAAAAAAGAAAAAGTACTAAACTATGCATGCCAGACATATCAATTATCTCGACCTAATAAGGTCGGAGCTGTAATGGCTTTGATCCGGGAATGTCAGCCCAACTCTATAGAAGAATGGGAAAAATGGTATTTTCAAAACGCATATACCGACGGCAAGAAGCAGATTAAAGTTACTGGCGATATCCTCAAAGAACTTGGCGAGAGGTTATATGTTAAAATCACGGAAATCGTCATCCCCGAATGGCAAGAGGCTTTTAATCAGTTGACTCTTCAGGATTGCATCGATTACATCCATAACCTGACTGTTTACAGGACTTACGATGGATTCAATCGAGAAAAATCTATTATAACCGATAATCTGGAAAAGATATTTCCCGAAGTCCGATTTGTTGAATCTGACCCGGACATGGACCATGCCGGAGATATTGATTATCTTGGATATGTTGGAGATAAAGCCTTTGGAATACAAATCAAACCTGTTACAGCCAAAGCAAATTTTGGCAATTATTCTCCATCTGAAAGAATGAAGGCAAGCTTCAAAGAATTTGAGCAGAAGTTTGGTGGCAAGGTATTTATCATTTTCAGCGTTAATGATGAAATCAAAAATATTGATATTATTGAGGAAATTCGAAAAGAAATTCGGCGACTTCAAGAGGGGAAATAGGACAACTTCGATGAAGCATACGATTTTAGTTGCGACGACCAATCCGGGCAAGATGCGGGAACTGGCGGAGATGTTTTCTGAACTGGCCGAGGAGATTGAATGGCACAGTCTGCGGGATTATCCGAACACGACCGAGGTGGAGGAGGATGGGGCGACTTTTGCCGATAATGCGGCCAAAAAGGCGCTGGGGTATGCCAGACAGACCGGACTTTGGACAATTGCGGATGATTCGGGTCTGGTGGTGGATGCTTTGGGCGGCCGGCCGGGGGTGCACAGTGCCCGGTTTGCGACCGACGGTGTCGGAAAATTGCCGCGACAGGAGCAGGATGTGCTGAATAACCGGAAGGTGCTGGGGCTTCTGAAAACGGTTCCGCAGGACAAACGGTCGGCGCGGTTTGTCTGCTGCATGTGCCTGGCCAGTCCGACGGAATTGTTGATTCAGACGGAAGGGAAAATCGAAGGACAGATTATCGATACACCGCGGGGAGAGAACGGGTTTGGGTATGACCCACTGTTTTATGTGCCCGCACTGGGCAAAACAACCGCGGAGCTGAGCAGTGAGCACAAGAACACCATCAGCCATCGCGGACAGGCGGCGGCTCAAATGAAGCCTGCTCTGCGAGAACTTCTGAAGCTTGGATAAGTTGACAGAACTGATGTTTTTATAAAAATGATGGACAATCTCTGTTTTTGTCGGGTACAATACCGGAATATAAGCAGATTGAATTTACGGAGACGGAGGTTATGCTGGATTTTCTGTTTGGCGATTTTCTGGGCAATGAACGGCCATTAAGCTGGGTATTACAGTTCTGGCCGGTGCTGGTCAGTTCGTGGGTATTTGCGCTGGCAGCAACGTGGCTGTGCAAAAAGATTGCCATCAAGCTGGGAATTGTGGACAAACCCAACAGCACCGTAAAAACCCATAAGGAACCGGTGGCGTATCTGGGGGGCGTGGGGATTCTGGTGGGTCTGGTTGTGGGGGTACTGGCGGGAATCGCGATTATTCAGGGACAGGAGGGATTTGATATCAGCCTGCGGTGGCTTCTGGGGATTCTGGGGGGAGCAGCGATTGCGTGTTTTGTGGGGCTGGTGGATGAT
>DLFY01000075.1:0-23162 GCA_002482415.1 Phycisphaerales bacterium UBA7708 | reverse complement strand
AAGAAGATGCTGGGGCAGGTGGTGGCGGCGGTGGTGCTGCTGGCGGTCGGGATCCGGCCGAGCCTGAGTATTATCGCTCAATTTATGGGGATTCATTTGACGCCGGGGATGGAACTGGTGCTGGGGATTCCGATTGTCATCTTCTTTGTTCTGGGAGCAACCAATTCACTGAACCTGCTGGACGGGCTGGATGGACTTTGCGGGGGCGTGACGGCAATTATTACACTGGGGATGCTGTTTCTGGCGATTCATCTTTCGACCTGGCGACTCAGCGATGAGGGCGACCCGGTTCGCATGACCATTTGCCTGGGGCTGACCGGAGGGGTGCTGGGGTTTCTGCCGTTTAATCGGCACCCGGCCAAGATATTTATGGGGGATGCGGGGAGCCTATTGCTGGGATTTGTCTGTGCGACGCTGATGATTCTGTTTGCCGAAGACGTGCCCCGCTGGTGGATGGCGTCGATTGTGATTTTCGGCCTGCCGATTCTGGATACGGCGACGGCGCTGGTGCGGCGGCTGCTGAATAAACGACCGCTGTTTGTGTCCGACCGGGGACATATTTACGACCAGTTGATGGACCACGGGCACTCGCTGAAACGCAGTGTGGCAATCTGTTACGGGCTGGCGGGATTATACGCGGCGATTGGTATTCTGATGAGTCAGATACGGACGCGGTATGCACTGATTGTTTATCTGATCGTCATCATCATATCCGCCCTGATTATCTGGAAGAAGGGCTTTTTGAAGATGGAAGGATTGCGCGGGGTGGCGAAGAAGAATTGAGAATTTCAGAAAGTTCGCAGTTCGTAGAACAAAGAAGTTCCCTTCAACGATGTGTTAGTTCATCGCAAGAGTATTTTACAAAAACATTTCAACTAACGGTTCCGTCAGAAATCGTTTTTTTATGCTATGGGGGTGAATTGGCTGATAAAGTCCACGGTTCGTCGGACGGTGTTTTCGCTTACGCGGGGATGAAGGGGAAGATTAACGGTTTGCTGACTTGCCATTTCGGCCTGCGGACACATGCCCTGTGTGTAATCATACTTTTCCAGCGGGGTTTCTATCGGGTGCAGGGTGCATTCAAACCAGCTTCCCAGTTCCACGCCGGCGGATGCCGCCAGTTCGAGGGCTTTGTCTTTTTCCTTAATGCGAAGGGGGTATCGCACCAGAACAGGGTCCATCAGGGATTTATCATACACGCGGGCGGGAAAGCCCTTTTGTGCGAGCAATTCATCATAGAGGGCCGTCATCTGTTTTCGATGGGCGATGTTTTTCTGAACCTTGCGGATTTGACGGCAGCCGGCGGAAATCTGCACGGAACTCATGGCCTTGAAGAAATCCGGGGCCATGACCGGATCAAATTCCGCCGAGGAAGAGGAACCCACTACGGCGCCTTTTTTGGTCAGGAAACGGAATGCCTGCTGGGCAAGGGCCGTCGTGCGGGGATAGATTAAGAGACGATAGACCGCCAGTTCCGCGGCCAGGAGAGCCACTTCTTTGAATGACGGACGGGACAGCCCGGCTTGTTTTAACTGCCGGATTTTATCAGCCAATTGCTGGTCTGAGGTAAGGAGCATCCCTCCCAGCCCGGTGGTAAAGGGCTTATTCCACTGGAATGAAAAATAGGCGGCTTTGCCGAATGTGCCGGCAGTCTTGCCGTTATAAGTTGAGCCCAGGCACAGACAGCAGTCTTCAATCAGCGTGAGATTGTGTTTTTTGGCAATCGCCGCAATGGCGTCCATCCTGCAGGGATAGCCGTAGGTATGCTGAGCAAGGAGTACTTTTGTCTTGGGGGTTATTTGGGCTTCGATGAGATCCGGATTGATGTTGAAGGTATCGGGTTCGATATCAATGTACACCGGTTTTGCCCCCAGATACTTGATGGGGTTGACATTCATGACGCAGGTATAGCCTGTCAGGATGACCTCGTCGCCGGGGCCGACGCCCAGCGCTTTGAGGGCTGCATAAAAGGCCACGCGGGCTTTCCAGAATGAAAAGGCATGGGGAACGGAGAGCCATTTGGCGAATTCGGCTTCAAATTGATTGCATGAGGTCATTGGGCATTCCTATTCTTATACTTAACAAGTATCATTTTGCCGCGAGGATGAGCACAGAACACATTGAAACGGTACTTAGCCGCGCTTCGGGTGGATAATTTCATCCAGGATCAGTATAAAACTGCAGAACATAACGATTCATTTTTCTGCTTTCGGGTGTGGTGTATGACGTTTCGAGGACAAAACCGAGATTCTGGTAGAACCGATTGACTTTGTCGTTGTTGTCGGCATCGGTTGTCAGAAAGACACCTTTGCCGTTGCGGCGTTTGACTTCTTCGATAAACGCATGGACCAGTTGTCTTCCGAGTCCTTTGGACTGAATATCGGGTGAAACGGCAATACTGCTCAGCAGAGACAAACCCTGGGCTTTGGGGGCATCGCCGCGATAACAGACAGCACGAAACAAACGGGATATGACCGAGGGCTTTTTCAGAACGGCGGTGAGGCTTGCCATGCAGAAGGTGAACCATTTTCGCTTTAACAGCCGCTTGAAATAGCCTGCGGGATTGAACGGGCCGACTACCGCGCCATAAACCCGGCCTGTCTGGTCATCGAGGGCGACAAAACCGATGCCTTCGGGATCGGTGGTGAAGGAGGCATAAAATTCCTTTAAAAACCGCGGTCCCAGAAATGTCAGAAAGAAATTCGGAAATGCGGCCATGTGAACCCGGACGACCGGATCGATTTGTTCTCTGGCGATAGGGATAATTTTTATATTCATTTTCTTTTCCACTGGCTTGCGATATCCTGGAATAGCTGCTCATAGCGGCTCACGGCATGTGAAAAGGCAAGCTGATTATCGTAATATGTTCGACCGTTATATCCGTATTGTTCACGCTGCTGACGCGGCATCGTATAGAGTTTTTGAGCAGCTTCGGCGATGGCTTCGGGGCTTTCCGGCAGACAGGTCAATCCCGCCTGTGCTTTCTGCACTAAATCGGCAGCATCGCCTTCAACGGCCATTAAAATGGGGCGCCCCATGGCCAGATACGCCTGAGTTTTGGACGGGATGGTAATAGCAAACAGGGGGTCCCGGCGAAGATGGACCAGCAGGACGTCGGCAAGATTCAGGATAGTACCTATTTCATGAACAGGCCTTCTGGGCAGAAATAACACGTTCTTCAGATTATTCTGCTGCGATAATTGCTTGAGATTGTCCACTTCGATGCCTGAGCCGATAAACACAAACTGAACATGAGGACAGCTTTTCTGGGTCAGGCTGGCGGCGGCAATCACCGCTTCCAGCGCCTGGGCCTTGCCCATGTTGCCGGCAAACACAATATTGAATTTGCCTTCAAATCCGAGCTGCTTCAGCAGATTCTGGTCCGGCTGTGTTCTGCAAATCAGGGAATCATCACACCAGTTATACGCCACGTCGATTTTGTCTGCAGGCACTCCTCTTTCAATCAGCCTGGTTTTCATGCCCGGGGCGATGACGGTAATTTTTGATGCCCGTCGATACACGTAGTTGCACCATCCATGCAGCACTTTAAATTTCAGCCCCCCTTCAAACATCCCGGTTGACAGGAGACTGTCCGGCCAGAGATCCTGGATATTGTAAACAAAAGGAATGCTTCGAAACCATTTTAAAATCGTCGCGGGCAGGCCGAGCGTTGCGGGACCCTGCACAACGTAAGCCACGTCAGCCTTTTGGATTGCCCAGGGGGCAATTGCCGCCATGGAGGCGGATAAGGTCGAGTAGCACATTATTCGTTTGAAGGATGAGCGGTCATGACTGGGGTAGAGGGGAAAACGATAGACGGGGATACCCTCCATGATTTCCTTCTGGAGCAACTTTATCTTATACCCATCATATATTTTTCCGCCGGGATAATTGGGAAAACCCGTCAAAACCTGAATTTCATGGCCTCTGCGTACCAGTTCCTTTGCGAAGGGAAGGCCGAAAAAGAAATTCGGTTCAGGCTGAAAATAATGAGTAATAAAGAGTATTTTCATTAATAATAATTAATCCTTTGAGGTTTAGTGATATGCGGTTGGGTGGTAAAACCCTTTTTGAGATGTCCACTACGGATGAATTTAACCTGTAAAAATGGCTTTGTTTGGTAATTTTTGCCCTGTGAACGGTTCAATGTGTTTCTTATTATCTCAGGCTGCAGGCAATACAATTTAAATAGATATTGGTTATTGATAATATCCGAAAATAGTATTTTCAAGCACGAAGGCTTGAGCTGCATTTAAGAATTAAAGCCGATGATGAAGACGACATTGGTGGTGGCGGAGCCTCCGAGGTTGAGGGTGGCAACGCGTCTGGCGTTAGGGACCTGGTAGTCCCAGGCCGAGCCGGTGGTCTGCTTATAGGCATCGAGAAGCTGACGGACGCCGGTGGCGCCGACCGGATGGCCGCAGCCGATGAGACCGCCGGAGGGATTGATGGGCAGCCTGCCACCGAGGGCAATGATGCCCTGCTCTACCGCCTGCCAGGATTTTCCGGGTTCGGTCAGACCGAAATGGTCGATGGCCATGTATTCGGAGGTCGTAAAGCAGTCGTGGGTTTCAATGGCGGATAACTGCCAGCAGGAGTCGAGGCCCGCCCGCTGCATGGCATCGGTGATGGCCTTGCGGGTCCAGGGCAGGACATAGGGGTCGTTTTTGGAATCCTCGACCTTGACGGCAAATTCAATCGGGGCAGTTGTGTTGCCCCAGCCAAGTACCCGCGGCAGAGCATCAAGGCTGATGCCGCAGCGATGGGCATAGTCGGCGGCGTATTTTTCCGAGGCCATGTAGATGATGGCGGCGCCATCGGTGACCTGGGAGCAATCGGTCACTTTAATTCGACCGCTGATGGCGGGATTGTACTGGCCGGTGCCACAGGCGTGGTCGTAACTCATATACCAGTCACGGGTCTGGGCGTTGGGGTTCCGACGGGCGTTGGCGTAGTTGATTTCGGCAATGCGGGCCAGATGTTCGGCCTTGAGGCCGTAGCGTTTGTCGTATTCATCGCCGAGTTTGCCGAACAGCTTTGGGAAGGGAAATTCGACGCCTTTGGATTCCCGTTCATACCAGGCGGCGGTGCCGAGAAAATCGCCGCCTCTGGCGGAATCGACGGTCTTCATCTGCTCGACACCGACAACGGCGACACAGTCGTACAGGCCGGCCTGGATATGCGCCATCGCCGATAAGGCAGCCACACCGCCAGAGGCGCAGGCGGCCTCATAGCGGCAGGTCGGCAAGCCCTTGAAGGCCGGGTCCAGTTCGACGAAAAATGCGCCAAGATGACCCTGCATGCAGTACAATTCCGCGGCGAAATTGCCGACGAAGGCGGCGCTGATGTCAGCGGGCCTGATTTTGGTGCACTCGAGGCTGCCTTCGTAGGTTTCGCGGATCATTGCGGAGATATGCTTTTTTTCACGAGCCCAGTTGCGGGCGAAATCGGTTTGAAAACCGCCAAGAAGAAAAACGTTTGAATTCATTATTATCTTCTCCCTTAGCCTGCGATAAAATACTTGCCGGCGTTGAAGTAATATTTTTTCCAGGCCGTATCGGTCCGCAGGGTCTGCGGGACGGCCAGGTCGGCGGACTGGACCAGCTCGACGGCCTTTTCGGCACCGCCAATCATATTGACCAGCAGGCTGGGGCAAGCCCAGTGGAAGCCGGAGGACATCACCTTGTCAATGCCTTCGATGCCGTATTTTTCATCGGTGACCTGACCAATCAGGCTGTAGGCATAGGCGATATAGGTTGCCAGGATTTCATGGACGATGCGGGCTTCGGTGCCGGAGGCCTGGAGGATTCCATCGAAGGCCTGACGATACAGGCCGATGCGTATCTGGTTTTTGGCTTTTTCGACGAATTGGATGCGCGGGCCGTAGCCGGGGATGTAGTCTTCAGAAGCGGGATCATAGTAGAGAAACTGGCCGCTGTCGAGTTTTTTGAAGAATCCGCCGTTGGCACGGGTTTTATTGCCCAGACGCCCGGCGGCGATCATGGTATCGATGTAGGCCGGAATGACCAGCTTGTTGTGCATGGCATCCTGAGTATAGGTTTGCAGGCTGAGCAGAATGGCCTTGTGGATATCCAGACCGACCAGGTCTATTGTTGCCAGCGGGGGCAGGAGGCGGCCGGTGTAGGGGCCGATGAGATAATCCATCATTTCCACGCCGAACTGGCGAACCAGTTCGGTAATCCGGGCGAACAGCAGGAATGCCAAGCGGTTGCCGGCGAAGGCGGCGGCGGGCTTGACAGGAATGACCACCCGGCGGAGCTTCTGGCCCAGATACTCAATCATGAAATCCACGAGGGCCGGGTCGGTCTGGGACTGGCCGGTAACTTCACAGGCCAGCATCTTTCCGGGGGGATTGTAAAAATGAGTCGAGAGGAAATTGGCCCGAAAACTGTCGGACCGGCCCTGCGGGAGTTCTTCCAGCGGCAGGCTGGAAGTGACTGAACTGACGATGGCGTCTTTGCGGCGGATGGCATCCACTTTTTCGTACATGGCTTTCTTGACGGCCATGTCTTCGGCCACGCATTCGAGAATCCAGTCGGCTTCGGAGCAGGCTTTTTCAAACAAGGTGTTATAATCACCGCAGGTGATGCGCGAGGCGATTGCCTCGGAACGGGCCTGCTTGACGGCCCTGCTCAGACCTTTTTGCGAGCCTTCTTTGGTGCGGCTGAGATAATAGACGTTCAGGCCATTCTGGGCGAGGATGCCGCCGGACAAGCTGCCGACGGTGCCGCTTGCACCGAGAACGGCGACGGTTTGTATTTGTCTATGCATACGAAAGCCTTTATTGAATTGAGAAATTAATTTTGCCACAGAGTTCACAGAGAACACAGAGAGAAATTATTTTGGACAGGATTAACAGGATTTACAATTTTTCATGTGTTAGCTTCTCAATTTTACCATGTTCTTCAGGAGCTTCACGGTAAATAGAAAGTAGATTCCCGCTTCCGCGGGAATGACAATTGATCCTATTGAATCTCAAAGCGTTTGTGGGTCGGGGTAAATTCGCTACGCAGCAAACCGATGCGATTCAAATCAATTCGCTGGCCGGATACGACTTTTTCCTGACGCAGGGTGCCTTCGATTTTGAAGCCGAGCTTTTCGACCACACGGAAGATAGCCGGATTGTTGGTGCGGATGTCGGCGCGAATTTTGACTAATCCCAAAACCTCAAAGGCCCATTGAATCAGGGCCGAATGGATTTCGGTACCGAGCTTTTTGCCCCAGTAGTCCCTGTTTCCGATGATACAATAGCATTCGGCCACGGCATGTTCTTTTTCGATGCCGACCAGACCGGTGACGCCAATCGTAATCCCTTCGGGAGTGTCGATGGCGAATTCCACACGCGAACGGTCCGATTGCAGCCGCTCAAACCAGCGACGGGTTTTTTCGATTTCGAACTGCTCAGTGACCACCAGGGTCTGGCGGACCTGGGGATCGTTGAACCAGGCGACGCGATTTTCGAGATCACGGGATTCGAGAGGACGAAGAACAATGTTGTCAGAGATTATGCGAGGCATAATGAATTTAAAATTTAGAATAGAGAATAGAGAAATTAATTTAAGTTCTCTGCTGAAGCATAATTATAAAATTATCCATTAACCCTGTCAACTCTTCATTACGGGATTATTGTTTCTTGTGTTTTTTACAATACAGGTTAATATTGAAACCAATTCGTTAGATTCCTGAATCAGTAATTCAGCGCTTTTTTTGGGAATCACTTCTGTTTGTACCAATAACCGAAGCCAATAATAGCATTCACGTGCTTCTTTTAAAGCAATATGACATTTAGATATAAAGTCTGCTCGACTCTGTGCACCAGCGGCTTCTTCAAGATTTGCTCCAATCGACGTTCCAGATCGAGCAAGCTGTCTGGCAATTATTTCATTAGATCTATCTTTTTTAATTAAGGCCTTATAAAGTCGTATCACTCTGCATGCAAATTAAAATGTTCGCTGTTGAATATCAATCGTCTTGCTTCGCTTATTATCGACCGTCAATTTATTTAATCCTTAGATAATATTTGTAATTCACCATTCTATATTCTCAATTCTTCATTTTTAAAAATGATAATTTTTAAACATGTCGTCGAGGGTTTGGCGGGTACGGATGATTTTGAAGTTTTCGCCGTGCGGGGCGACAATGGCCGGGGCGGGATTGATGAACGGCGGGCTCATGACCACCGTATAGGCGCCGGCCTGACCAATCCGGATATAATCACCAACTTGCGGCAGCGGGCCGGACACATCGGTCAGGAGATAATCCTTTTCCATACAGGTCGAACCCACAACACTGAAAACGCCGGAGGAGCGAGCAGACTCATCGGCGGGTATCAGGGTCCAGGGCTGGTTGCGGCTGTGCTGGGTGGGTTTGGTGTGAAACACACTGGCGTCGACTGTGACCAGCGTTCGGTTCTGGATCGTTTTTATGCCGATGACTCTGGTCACGAGGCTGATGACATTGGCGCTCATCGCAATGCCCGGTTCCACCACCAGTGTAGGTTTATTGGCAGCGGCCCAGTCGCTGGCCTGCAGGACCTCGCCGACGGCAGCGGCATATTGGTCGAAGGTTGGTACATCCGCAAAGCCCATTTCAGGAGGGACATCACCAAACATCCCGCCGCCGATATTGATATACTGCACGGTCTGGGGAAAATGCCACTCGGCCATCTCGCACAGGGTGCGGGTGATGGTCTGATAGCAGGCGAGGCTTCGGGAAGATGTCGAGGTGTGGCCATGGAGGCTGACGACCTGACAGTTGGGAATTGCCTGAAGGCGCTGCTTGAGCTGCATCATCTCGGGGCCGGCGGGCGAAAAACCGAAGCGGCTGACGGGCAACTGGTTTTGAATCTGCGAGCAGCCATTAGCATCGGACAGCCCCATATTGATACGAAGACCCACAGGAATAAGGCTGTCGGGGTGTGTTTGGGCGTATCGCAGCAGATGGTCGATTTCTGCAGCGGAATCGAGATTGACTATCGAGTTATTCAGCAGCGCCAGTTCGATATCGTCGGCGGATTTAACAGGACCGTTGAAGATGATTCTGGCCGGGTCCTGACCGACTTTGAGAGCCAGTTCATATTCGAGACGGCTGACCACCTCGGCCCAGCCGCCTTTGTCGCGGATGAGTCTGCACAGCCAGGGGATGTAATTGGTCTTATAGGAATAGGCCAGAATCATCTGCGGCCATCGGGCGGAGAAGGCCGCCACGATACGGTCGTAATTGATGCCGAAGACCGCATCATCGCACAGGTAGAAGGGGCTTTGTGCGACAGATTCGATTTGATGGATTTGAGATAAGTTCACAATCATCGATAATTTATTTTGCCACAGAGAACACAGAGAGATTAATAATAGGGTTAAGGGTTTAATGTTTAGAGTTTAATTATTTTGGACAGGATTAACAGGATTTACATTTTTCCATTTTTAATTCTTTCGGGTTCCCATGAATTCATCGACGGTGGCGTGGCCTTCTTTGGCGACATCGGAACGGGAGAAAACCTGCCAGAAGGTACGGGCAAGAATGATGATATCCAGTTTCAGGGACCCGTGATCGACATACCAGACATCCAGATCGAATTTCTCTTCCCAGGTGATATTGTTGCGGCCGTTGACCTGAGCCCAGCCGGTGATGCCGGGCTTGACTTCATGGCGGCGTGCCTGATGCGGAGTGTAACGGTCCAGATATTTGGTCATCAGCGGCCGGGGACCTACCAGCGACATGTCGCCTTTGAGCACATTGAACAATTCAGGCAATTCATCGAGGCTGGTACTGCGGAGCCACAGTCCAAAGGAGGTCAGGCGTTTGTCGTCGGGCAGGATATTGCCCTGACTATCATGGGTTTTAGATATCATGGTGCGGAATTTATACATGGTAAAGGGCCGGGCATGGAGGCCGGGACGCTGCTGGCGGAAGATGACGGGGCTGCCCAGACGCAGGCGAACCAGCACAGCGACAATCAGCATCAGCGGGCCAAGCAGGATGATGGCTGCCAGTGCCGCGAGAAAATCGATAAGACGCTTGACGAATTGAGAACTTAGAATCGAGAATTTAGAATTTATTTTTGCCACAGAGTTCATAGAGAACGCAGAGAGTTAAGTTATTTTTGACAAGATCTACAGGATTTACAACTATCCTTTTTCGATTTTCGTTTTTTAAAGCACGAAAACAGAGATCATCCTGTTTTCAACTATTGACCGTCAACTTTCAAACCTGGATTCCCGCCCCACGCCTTCACGGGAATGACAAAATGAGTTAATCACTTATCGTATTATTTTTTGACCTGCCAGATTTGGATTGTGCCGCTGGCACGGATATCAGAGGTGGCCAGCAGAGAACCATCCTGCGACAAGGCTATAGCCCCGGTGAGTTTATGGTCGGGACGGTATTTGAAAACGACATTGCCGGTTTGAATCTCCCAGACATAGACCCAGTTGATTACCACGGCGGCAACGTAACGGCCATCGGCGCTGATGGTGATGTTCTGCGAGGAGGTTTCATTGGTAACGGGATTTCGCTGGCCTTCCTTGAGCACTTTATACACCGACTGGATCTCGCCATCAGCAGGATTGATTTGATACACAGAGCCGTTGCGGTTGGTCAGGTAGGCGGCAGCCCCATCCGGCGTAAAGGCAACCGAGGTAAATTCCTGAGTATCCGGAACTTGTTTTTCGAGAATAACTTTGCCCTGCGTCAGGTCAATCAGGACAAGAAAGCCCTGTTTGGCACTATTACCGACAGCGAGAAGTTTGTGGTCATTGGACAGGGCATAGTCAACAAATCGCTTTTCCATCGTCGGGACATCCAATGAGACCGGCAGGCCGGGGGCTTTCTGAGCCGGGTCCAGCGTCATGAATTCGTAAAGCGTACGGCCATCCTTGTCGGGATTGACACGGGCGAGAGCAAGTTTCTCACCATTGGGGGACTGGATGGGCCAGAGGGACTGGTCTTCCCAGCCGACGGGAATTTCAGAGGTTTTTGTATCCTGTTTGGCATCGACAGTGATAAATTGCTTGCGGCCGGTTTTGGTCACGCCGGCTAAGGTGGTTTCATTCAGCAACACCAGACGGTCGGTGCCGGCGGAGCACTGCCAGAGGGGCTGGTCGGGATTGGCCCACCCCCAGGCGGCGACTGTTCCGTTGGAAAATACCGCGACCAGATTGGGGCCCTGAGACAGGAGATTGCTGGAGCCGGTGTTGTCCCTGACAACCAGACTGGCCTTGGCCGGAGAAAGGCGATTGCTGATAATGGGTATCATCGAGACTACGACCAGTAATACGGCAAACAGCCAGAAGGGAAATTTGGATTTAGGTTTTGACATTGTTTTATCCTGAAAGTCAGTTTTCAGTTTGTAATTGTTTGAGCCGCTATTTCCTGATAAAGGGTCAGGTGCAGATCCGTGAGTCTCTGAGACGAAAAATGCTTTACTACCCTGTCTTTAGCCTGTCGGCCCATGGATTGAGCGAGCGATTTATCACACAACAGCGTGTGAATGGCCTTTGTTAAATCAGAAGAAGATTCCGGGGGGATCAATATCCCCGTCTGATGATCTATCACGGCATCCACACATCCGGTTACCCGGGTGGCGATGGAGGGAACCTCCATCGCTGCGGCCTCGAGGACAGTATAAGGAAATCCTTCCCGTCGGGTTGGCAGCACGAATACATCCATCAGGGGATAATATGCCTCAATCTGATCAGTAAAATCAAGACGGGTAATCCCGGGGTGTTGCTGTATCGTTTGGAGCATGGACGGAGTCAGATTTCCGCGATGCGGTTCCATTGCCCCGATGATCAGCAGACGAATGGAGGAATCCTGATTATACAGTGTCAAAAAAGACTCTACTAAAATATGGATGCCTTTATCGGGTACGAGACGCCCGATAAAACCAATGACTTTATTTCCGGTGGAAAAACCCATGCTGCGGCGGAGGGCTTCGGATCGGCCCGGATTTTCCGAAGTCAGTGAAAACCGTTTGAGGTCCACGCCACAGGCGGTTCCATCACCCAGAATCTGCATTTTGTTTTTTCGGCAGAGATTATCCTGCAACATCTTCGCCTGGAGACTGGGGCTGACAACCAGAACATGATGAGCCAGCGTACAGGATAACCGCTCCACACATTTGAGCAATCGGCGCTTGAATCCTGTTTCTGTTTCATACGCCAGGCCATGACAGGTATAAACCCGACATTTTACGCCTGCCAAAGCCGCTGCCAGCATCCCGATATAACCCGCCTTGGGGGTATGGGCATGCACGATATCATACGTATTGGCCCGCAAATGTTTAACCAGGGACATTATGATTCGCATATCCGATCCCGGGGCGATGGTGCGATGATAATTCAGCGGCAGGATTTGGCATCCATGTTTTTCTTCAAATTCCAGCAGCGCCGGCCTTTCAGCAGAGGCCACTGTGACCCGGATATTTTCGCTAACAAGCCGTTCAATCAAAGGCAGATAGAAGACTTTGAGCGTTTCCGGCATCGATGCAGTCAGCAATATCCGCATATTTTTGTGTTTTGTCCCCCCAATATGCCCTATCGATTGTTTAGCATTCAGAGTCCGGCTGCCAGCCATTGCGCATTCTCTGGAGCCACTGCCTCCGTATTCGGCTCAAGTGAACTTGCCTGAAATCCTGTACCCGCTTGTAATTCATCTGACTTAATTCTTTGAGCCTTGCCGGATGATTCCAGGTTTTGGATATCACCTTGGCCAGTCCATCCACATCCCCCGCCTTGAATAGAACATCGGAAGGCAACACTTCACTGATCCCGCCTACATCTGCCGCAATGACCGGCAGTGATTTGGCCATCGCTTCCAGCACAACTCTTGGCATGCCTTCAGTTAAGCTGCTGAGGATGAACAAATCCGCTTGTTCAAGCTTGTCAAATAAATTCTTTCCCCACTTGAGTCGACCGCAAAAGTCAACCTTTTCGGATATTCCAAGATTCTTTGCACATTTTTCAAGTGCCGGGCGACAACTTCCATCCCCAACAATATCCAGCCGCCATACACATTGGGAATTAATTTTGGAAAGCGCCTTTAACAGGATATCATGGCCTTTATATTGAAGCAGGGCTCCAACAATAATTAACCGAATAGGACGCTGTTCAAAATCTCTGCTGCGTTCTTTGAATATTTCTTCCGGGAGCCTTACATCGGAGACACCCTGATCATTTTTTGATATTCCTGATGGATATTTATTTTTAAGATAGAGTTCGGTTACGGATAAGGCTCCCCTGCTGCATCGAACCAGTTTCTGGAATCTCTTTTTATAATGTTGTGATACAGCACAAGAAAGAAAACGCGGCCAATGCCATGTTTTTGCCTTTGCCACATCTTCGGGATCACCCACAATGTGAACATAATACGGAATGTCCGCTTTCCGCAGCCAAAAAGCCATCATGGACGCGACAAATCCAGGTCCCTGAAGCCAGTACCGGTCTGCCTTTGCAACGAGTTTTCTGCATCCCCAGAATGCCAGGCTATGGGACAGGAATCCCGTATAACCGCAGAAATCCCGAATCGGATAAAACGTGACCCGCTCATTGTCAACACGCATACAGTCCGGTTTATCATTCACCTCTTTGCAGCGGCCGACAAATATAACATGATCGAACACCGCCAGCATGTCGTCAAAATACCCACCCACGGTATAATTGGCCGGATCATAATATCCATCCTGAAATTTTAAGTAATGGGCTTCGTGGGTCGTCAGGAGTATCATTGCTGGCTGCGATCTAACGCTCTTTAAAGGGCACTAATAAATGGCCGCAAAGCTGTTGAACGGATTTTTCAATACTGAATCTGTCCATGGACCATCGCTGTGCGATGGCACCGCAGTTTATTCTCTGATCAGCCTGTTGATTCAATTTCATTATCGCTTCGGCCATCATATTGACGTCATAAGGATTCAAAAGCTGCCCCTGCAATTCAGGCGGAACAATCTCTGTGATCTCTTCGATATTTGATGCGACAAACGGCAGGCCCGATATCATGGCTTCCACAAACGCCGTGGGCATTCCTTCATACAGCGACGGGTATGCAAATACATCCATGGCAGCATGCAGCCGGGCAATATCCGTGCGCAGCCCGGTGATGATTGTATTCGCCCCAACTGCATTTTCATTGATACAGGCTTCTATCTGAGGCCGCAGTGCCCCGTCACCCACCAGGAGCAGATGAGCTGATTGACATTGCTGCTTTACTTTTGAAAATACTTTGATGAGCGTGTCATGATTTTTGGATTCATGAAATCTGCCGACGTGTCCAATAACAAAGGCATTTTCAGGGATACCCAGTTCTGTTCGTACTCGTGTTTTATCTTTTTTTGCAAGATACTCATCGATTGGAACGCCATTGTGAACCACAGCACATTTTTTATTTGACTTCCAGTCGCCATAATAATTGGCAAGTACTTTGGATGTATTGCCGATCATGCGTGTGGCCGTCAGTGAAACCAGTGTGTGCATGATCGAGGCATAAGCATTTTTGATCCAAGTCGGCTTAAAACAAGTCCTTGAACTGCGATACATTGCGACGCGGCTTTTGACGCCGGCCAGACCTGCCGCTATCAGGGTTGGGGCGCAAAAATCATCCCGAAAATCACACACGATATCAACGCTGTATTCTCTGATTATTTTCTTTACTTTAGAATAATAATCAACCTGCCAAGGAGAATTCGGAATTTTATGCACCGGAATTGCCATATCATGAAGAACAGGCAGATAATCGTCACGCCCCAGGCCGTTATAAACGACCAATGGAGAAAAAATACTGCGATCCAGCACCTTGAGCACATTGACCAGATATGTTTCAAGCCCTCCGATTTGAAGCGACGCCGTAACAAACATCAGGTTGTACTTGCTTTTAACCATGCGTCGCCTGATAATTCCGCCATTGTGCAAATAATCAATACAATGTGCATATTGTTCTGTTTTTTCAGAACTTCCCATCTTATTTATAGAGCAGAGATTTCAGGGTATTATAAATTCCATTCGTGCGGGGCAGATAGTCCCAGTGTTTTTTTGTTACGGCCTGGTCCATCTCCTGTCGACTCAGCTCAAAGGTTGAAGCGATCTTATCCCGTATTTCATCTTCTTTCTCAATCAGGAAATTCTGATCCTGTTCGAGTGCATCTGCGGCCTGCTGCTGAGTCAACTGACCGTCCCGGATGAGGGCAGATAATTTAGCAGCCTTTTCAAGGAATCCAAATCGTTTGAACTGCAGATATTCTTTGGCCTCACTCATAACACAGTCCGTATGCTGCTGCCAAAGAGTCCCCTTCCACCCGGTTTCTTTTGACAATATGGATAAGATTTGATCTTCTTTCCATTGGACATAGCGGGGCAACTGAAGCCATCGCAATATGCCGGACAAATGCCAAACGCCCCGTTTAATCTGGCCGATATACATATAGTTACGAGCCTGTTGTGCAGTCAATACATCTTTGAATACATTGGTAAAATAATCATTTGACGTCGTAAAGAATTTTTCCGGGATATCCGCCTCGGTGCGGGGTGAAGTACCCGCAACAATAGTCCTGATTTTAAACAAACGCGCCGTCCTGTACAGCGTAGCCCTGATTCCAACATTACATACAGAGCAGAATTCTCCCGTCGTCAGGAGGCTGTGGCGATACAGCTTTTTCAGATAGTTCCAGCCGGGATTAATCATCACATGGCCCACCGAAAAATGGCTGACGATAGATTGAATGTTATGACGTCCCTCGTCCGAGAGAAAACCATTGTCAAATGTTACCGCAAGCTGCCTCAATCCGTATTTGTTACACAAATAAATCGCATAACTGGAATCTTTCCCGCCGCTGAGACCGCTGAGGCAATCATACTGGCCTGATTTATTTCGCACTTTTTCCATGACGGCACGCAATACAGCCTCATTCCCATAATCCGCGGAATTCCCCCAGAGCTTATCCCATTTGGTGCAGTAATTACAGACCCCTTTCTCATCAAATGCAATTGTCGGACAAATTGAAGGCATGACACAACGGCTGCATTTTTTTTGGTTTTCACTCATATTGCCTCCATTAAATGTTGATTCAAACCAAATCGTTATATTTTATACCATGCCAGGTATTGGACAACTTTGCCGTACCAAGGATAATGTTCAGCACCCGCTGAGAGGTGTTGGTGATCTGATAGTCCTGCGGGACGCAGACACCCCGGGAGCGGATGTCATCTGCCATCTGGACGCGGACGGACTGGACGATCACATCAGTATCCAGGCCAGTCAGGATAATTGAGCCGGTATCGATGGCCTCGGGTCGCTCCATGGCCGTCCGCACGGTTACGGCGGGGAAATTCAGCATGGAGGATTCTTCACAAATCGTGCCGCTGTCGGACAGGACGCAGGCCGCATTCATTTGCAAATTGACGTAATCCAGAAAACCAAAGGGTTTCATGAATCGAATTTTTTCTGAGATATTCTGCCGGCCGAGCACTTCCAGGCGCTTGCGGGTTCTGGGATGCGTTGAGACAATGACGGGCCAGTTGTATTCCGCGGCCAGTTTTTCGAAGGCATCTATCAGGGATGTCAAGCCTTCACGGCGATCCACGTTTTCCTCGCGATGGATGCTGGCTAAAAAGAATTTGCCCTTTTCGACGCCCAGTTCCTGCATGGCTTTGGAGGCTTTGATGCGATCCAGATGGGTATTGAGGACTTCGCGAATGGGGGAACCGGTAACGTAAATGCGGCGATGCGGAAGGCCTTCGCTTAACAACTGTCTGCGGGCGTGCTCGGTATAACAGAGATTAAAATCGCTGATGTGGTCGATAATCCGGCGATTGATTTCCTNNGGAGTAGCACATATTCACATCGGCAATGTGGTCGACGATGCGGCGATTTGTCTCCTCCGGCAGACACTCGTCGAAACAGCGGTTGCCGGCTTCCATGTGATAAATCGGGATTTTCAGCCGTTTGGCAATGATGCCGGCGATGGAGCTATTGGTATCGCCCAGAATCAGCACGGCATCAGGGCTTTCCTGCCGAAGAATTTCTTCGGCCTTGATGAGAATTCCGCCGTAGACTTTGCCGAGGCTGGAGGTATCCACATTCATGAAATAGTCGGGCTTGCGGACATTCAAATCGCTGAAAAAGATTTCATTGAGTTCATAGTCATAATTCTGGCCGGTGTGCACGATCTTGTGCTCAAGATGCTTATCCAGCAGGGTCATGGTGCAGGCCAGACGGATAATTTCCGGCCGGGTGCCGAGAATTGTCAGTACTTTCATGGGTTAGACCTTTTCAAAGAATGTGTCCGGATCATCCGGATTAAAGTGTTCATTGATCCAAAACAGAGTGACTAATTCCGACTCGCCAATATTGGTGATATTGTGCGTATGATATATGGGCATTTCAACCCAGGATGGAGCCTCGCCGGAGACCTTGAATTCGATCACTTTGTCGGTTCCGATGCGGCGAAGCTTGATGCTGGCCTGACCGCTGACGACGCAGAATTTTTCATTCTTGCGGATATGGTAGTGGTTGCCGCGAGTGATGCCGGGCCGGGTGGTGGAAAACGACACCTGACCTCCGTTTTCGAGCTTGAAGACCTCCACAAAGCTGCCCCGCTCGTCGGTGTTGCGCTTGAGATGGCGTTCCCAGTCGGCGGCATCCATATAGGTGATAAATGTATTGTATAAATCCCGCTCAAAGCCGGACTTAATGGCCGGGACCATCCCGCTGCCGTAATAGAAGTCTTTGAATTTATTCAGCAGAGCCAGGATTTCCGAAACCTGGACTTCGGCACGGGGTTTAATGTATTCGACCTGATATTGGGCCGGCGGGGATTGTATCAGACGATAAATATCCTCTACCAGATCGTTAATGTAGATCATGGTCATCCGGCCGTCTTTATCAATCTTAGGTTCCTGGCTGTGAGTCACCTGGTAACAGAAGGTCGCTACTACGGAATTATAGAACGGTCTGCCGCCATCGCCAAAGACATTGGGAACCACCATCGAGACGGCTGGAGTATTATTTTTCTGCGACCACTGCTGGAGCAGTTCCATCGCCTTTTTCTTGCCGCGGCCGTATTCGTTGTCCCGCTCAATCTGGGTGCTGGATGAAAACAGGATATAGGGTTTATTGCCGGAGACATCCACATAGTGGAGCAGTTTTTCCATCAACTCGATGTTTTTACGATAAATCACTTCCGGCTGATCCCTGTTGACGCCGGCCAGGTGGACGATCACATCGGCTTTTTTGGCAAAATCAATAAAGACGTCCGGATTGTCAAAGAAACTGTCTTCAAACGGCAAGACCTCCATTTCTTTTTCTCTGGACAGCCGGTCTTTGAGATGAGTCCCCATAAAGCCGGCCAGGCCTGTAATGCCTATTCGTTTTATCTGGTTCATTTTATCTCCAATCATTTTTAACGCAAGGGGCGCTAACATTTTTATTTTAACGCTAAAGACGCTATAGGAGCAAGAGACGCTAACGGCTTATATATGCAAAATTTAATTTTCGTTACGTTATTCTTCCAATCCATTGACTACACGATGGATTCCATCCTTGACCCGCTTTTCGCCAAAATTAATTACCAATCCTAACTTTAAACCGGTTAAACGAAGATAAGTCAGGGTCTGTGCCTCAAATATCTCATTGTATTTTACTGCCGCCTTGCATTCTACAATCACCTTCTCATTCACGAGCAAATCAATCTTGAGTGGAGAGGCCAAAGTCTGTCCTTTGTACGGGATTGGCAACAGCAATTGACGCTGCACCGTCAGACCTTTATTCGACAGCTCCCATGCTAATGCTTCTTCATAAACACTTTCCAGGAGACCAGGGCCGCCCAACGTGCGATGTACTTCAATAGCACACTCATAAATTATGCGGCTGAGCTGGTTTTCTGTCATTGTTTTGACGCCAAGGTTTTAACGCTATAGACGCAAAAGAGGCAAGGGACGCTAAAGGTTTTTAATTATATTTACCCAATTTAACTACTGTATTATTTGCGACTTTTGCGCCGCTGGCGGCTTTTGCGTTAATATTTTTTTGACGCTACGGGCGCTATAGATGCAAGGGGCACAAACGTTAGTTTTTGACGCAAGAGAAGCAAAAGACGCTATAGAGTTATATATCGAATTCACTGCTTATAACTTTTGCGACCGTTGCGACATTTACGGCTTTAGCGCTTAGATTTCTTTGGCTCTGTTTTGACCGGTTTCCAATCTTTTAATTCCGCCTGGACTTCGGGAAGCGTCAGCAGCAGGTCTTCGACCTGTTTGATATTCAACTGCTCGGTGTTATGCGAGTGATAATCTTCCAACCGCATTTCCTTCTTATCGCCCTTGGTGAAGTAAATGGCGTAATTCAGATTGCGGTCGTCGAGGGAGATTCGATAGTAATCTCCCATGTCGTCGGCACGGACCATTTCTTCTTTGGTGACCAGCGTTTCATAGAGTTTTTCACCGTGGCGAATGCCGATGACCTTTATCGGCACATCCGACTTGAACAGGTTGATCAAGGCCTGAGCCAGGTCCTGGACCGTGCAGGCGGGGGCTTTTTTGACAAAGATATCGCCGGGTCGGGCGTGCGTGAAGGCAAACAGCACGAGGTCCACCGAATATCGCAACGGCAGCAGGAAGCGGGTCATTTCCGGGACGGTGATGGTCAGGGGCTTGCCCTTTTTGATCTGGTCGATAAACAAGGGGATAACCGAGCCGCGGGAACACATTACGTTGCCATAACGGACGCAGGAGACGACCGTGCTGCCGGAGCTGCCGGTGCGGCCTGCGGCCTGAGCGACTTTTTCCATCAGGGACTTGGTCATGCCCATGGCGTTAATCGGATAGACGGCCTTATCGGTGCTGAGACAGACGAGGCCCTTGACTTTATGGGCGATGGCCGACTCGATGACGTTATGGCCGCCGATGATATTGGTCATGACCGCCTGCATGGGAAAGAACTCACAGGAGGGAACCTGCTTTAATGCCGCGGCATGAAAGACATAATCGACCCCTTTCATCACATTATCGACGCTGCTGCGGTCGCGGACATCGCCGATATAGAAATTCAGACGGGGATTGGAGTAGTCAATCCGCATCAGTTCCTGCTTGAGTTCATCGCGGCTGAAAATGCGGATTTCTTTGACCCTGGTCTGCAAAAGCCGATTAACCATCGCCTTGCCGAACGAGCCCGTGCCGCCGGTAACGAGAATTGTTTTGCCTGACATTTTTTGGATGTTCATATCACGTTTTCTTTCCATGTCTTGCGTTTTGCTTTTTCTGTAACACAATAATCAGAGCTATATCACCAAACTAAAGAGTCCGAAACATTGATTCCACAGACTCCTTTAATGTAATCTCAGATTTCCATCCACAATAATTTTGAAGCTTTTCACAACTACCGTAAACAATGTCCACATCTGCATTTCCTCGCAGATAGGATTGTTCTGTTACGGGCTTAATGTGCGTGTCGAGGACATCCTGCATTAAATCGAGCAGATCACCGATTTTGACCGGTATTCCGCTGCATAAATTAAATATCTCACCACCTTTGGGATTCTGGCAAAGCAGCCATATTGCCTTCACCGCGTCGCGAACATCCAGAAAATCCCGACAACTGTTCAGATTACCGACCTGAATCTCATTCTTTCCTGCGTGTTTTGCTTCTAAAAGACGTTTCGCAAATGCTCCCGGGGCGAGTCGGTCCGTCACACCTTTTCCAATCAACTGAAAGGGTCTGATTACCATCGTGCATAAATTATGCACCCGGTGATAATATAATGCGATTTGGGTGGCTATGTGCTTACTCATTCCATAAGGTGTTACCGGATTGCAGGCGGCTGACTCCATGATGGGAAGATCGCTATTTTTAACCTTTCCATATTCCGCAGCCGAACCTGCTGAAATGAATATTGCAGTTGGTATCAATTCTCGCATGGCTTCAAGAATCGCGGTTGACGAGAGAATATTTGTCCTGTAGATATCCTGGGCGCTGCCCGTCCCAAATGTCCCGCTTAAATGAATGATACAGTCAGGGCTTGCCCGAGCGATTAATTCTCTTGTTTTGTCATGATCTGAAATGTCAGCAACATGGAAACTATGACATGGCAGATCATAATTCGGTACGATATCAACACCGACAAGATTCAACTGCGGATCAATGGAATTCAGGCAGCGACAGAGATTGCAGCCCGCAAACCCAGCGGCTCCGGTGATCAATACCGTTTTCGGCATTAGATATCCCTCAAATATTGATGCCTGCTTTGTTCAAAGATTTCAGATGCTTTTTCATAATCATCAGGACGTCCGATATCCAGCCATTCGCATTCCGAACGAAATGTCATTACTTCTCTGCCCGCCCTGGTCAGATTCATCATTAATGTCGGGATATCCAGATATTGGCCATGTGGAATAAATTCCAGGACCGATATATGAAAAGCATTGACCCCCATACTGACCAGATATTCATATTGCGGTTTTTCCATGTAATCCACCAGCCGTCCCTGTTCATTGATCTTCAAAACACCAAAATCAATTTTGACATGCCTTGGAAAGACACCAATCGTTGCCGCAGCCTGCGACTGAATATGATGCAGCATCATGTCCCTGTAATTCAAGGTCGTCAGCAAGTCCCCGTTCATCACCAGAAAATAATCTGTCAGATTCTCCACCAGAGAAATGGACCCGGCCGTACCGAGAGGCTTATCTTCCATACAATAGCTGATTTCAAGACCCAGCGACTCACCATTCCTGAAAAAAGTCTGAATTAAATCCGCCAGATGATTCACCGATAATGTAATTTTTTTAAATCCAAAAGACCTCAACTGCCGCAGTACCACCTCCAGAATCGGCATTTCTCCAATCGGCATCAAAGGCTTTGGAAATACCGTTGTATACGGTTTTAATCGAGCCCCTTTACCGCCGGCCAGAATTACAACGCGAATATCTTCAATTTTTAGATCCATATTACGTCCTTTTCTGCATGATTATATTACATATTGATCCGGACGATATTTATTCGTATTATGGCGTATCCATTCAAGGGTCTGCTTTAATCCCTCTTCGAGACTGTACTTGGGCTGCCAACCGCATACCGTTCGGGCTTTGCTGTTATCGCTGATCAACCGCATAACTTCACTTTTGGAGGGCCGGATTCGCTGTGTGTCCTGGATAATCGGCATGTCCGGTTTTCCAGCCAGTTTTAATATCAGCTTAGCCATTTCCCCGACGGTCTGGCCGCCACCAACACCAAGGTTTACTGTCTGGCCAATAGCCTCATCGCATAATCCCACGGTAATAAAACCCTCAGCCGTATCCTTAACAAAGGTCATATCACGAACTGGTTCGAGCGATCCCATCACGATTTTATCCCTGGTCAGGGCCTGGGTAATCACTGTGGGTATGAAGGCTCGGGCTGACTGACGAGGCCCAAAAGTATTAAAAGGCCGGACAATTACGACCGGAAGCCCAAAGCTGTTATAATATGACTCAGCCATTTTATCAGCCCCGATCTTGCTTGCCGAATAAGGGGATTGCCCCTGCATGGGGTGTTTTTCATCAATCGGAACATACAGGGCCGTTCCATAGGTTTCACTGGTCGATGTGTGTACCAGGCGCGGGGTTTGTTCATCCCGACAAGCCTGTAATATATTCACCGTACCTTGAATGTTCACAGCTACATAATCACAAGGCGCTACATAGCTGTATGGAATTCCAATTAAAGCCGCCAGATGAAACACCGCGTCACAGCCTTGCACGGCCTTACGGACAAAGAAGGGATCACGGATGTCGCCGGAAATCACATCCAGACTTTTTTGTGATTCCACCGGAAGATCGGACAGCATTCCCCAATCGTTACGGCCATTATAACGCACAAATGCCCGGACATTTGCTCCGCGTTCCAGCAGGGCTTCCACCAAATGTGATCCAATAAAACCGCCGGCGCCGGTGACTAATATTTTTTTATTCTGACACAGCATTATTAATTTCCCTTTCTGGTTAAATACACATCCCTGGCTTTCATGGCTGCTTTCCATACTGCAACACCGCAGGCATCCCATGATAATTCCGCAGCGCGTTCAGAGGCAAGACGTCTTAATTCTTTTCTTCGCTGGGGATTCTCCGACAGCTTAATCATGACATTTTTGATAGAATCAACTGAATAAGGATCAAACA
>DLFY01000274.1:252-12075 GCA_002482415.1 Phycisphaerales bacterium UBA7708 | reverse complement strand
CGCGGAGTTCCTCCAGATGGTCCCCGAGGCTCATCGAATGCAACTGATCTTCCTGGTTTTCTTGTCGTACCATGTCACTTACCTTAAACAGGCTGTCTTTTCAGACGTCCGTAAAGGTCTATAGTGTACGGGAAAATCCCGGATTCTGCAACGACTTTTATTTGTTCTGTATTTCACAATAATTAATGGCCTGCCTGCATCCTCAATAAGTAGATGTACTGATATCCTTTTATCAAATGCCCATAATCACTCTTATGGTGAAAGATTATAAGACTTGTCTTTTGCATACTGATTATTCATACGGTTTCACCAATACGTAATTCTACTTAGTATTATATTTTCTCGGACCCAGACAATATTTTTCATTTTATTTCAACTCTATGACATTTTTTTCAGATATAGCTTACGCTTCAATAGCGACACCGTATTTGCCGTCTGTTCAGGTGCAGAGGTAAATTTTGACAAAGAACTGTAAACGATGAAAGGAAAAAAAATGAAAGCAATGAAACTGTCATCGAAGTTGTGGGCAGGTTTTGGGCTGATGGTGACCATTTCCGCTATTTTGGGAATTGTGGGATGGAATTCGCTGAGCCAGGTCCGTTCTATTGCTCAGTTGGATGAACAGGCAAAGCTGGTCCTTGAGCAAATGACACAGTGTGAAAAACTGCAAAAGGATTTTGCAATCTATAAATTTGATAAAGTCGAAGGCGATAAAACAGCGGCTGATCTGTGGCAGGACAAGTTTAAGACATTTTCAGAGACCCTGGCACAGACAGCATCCAACAGCCAGCTTGACGAAGAATCCCGCGTGAAAATGGAATCGGCCAAAGGAGAACTGGCGACCTATAAAACCACATTTGAGTCCTATGTGGCAGCCCAAAAGAACAAGGATCAGGGCTTTGCCGAATGGGGCAAGATCGGCTGGGATATCAATCAAAATATCAATGAGGCCCATGACAAGGTCATTCAGCCGGCTACCGACAAAGCCAAAAGCGAAAACAGCCTCGAAGGCCTGGCAAAATGGAACAGCCTGTCCACCCAGCTTCAGGAAGAAATTGTTCAGAATTTCCTGATGGCGCGCATCACGGCAATCTACCTGGTCGCCACCAATGCCGATGCCCAGTGGGAAGCCTATCAGAAACAACAGGCTAAACTGAATGACGCACTGGCCGGCTGGAAGCAGCAGGTCGGCGATATTCCGGAGCTGTCTGAATCGGCCCAGAAACTGGGCGAGCATCTTGCTTTATATCAGCAGGCCGGCAAAACCTACTATGAGGGTATTCTGACCCAGCGCGAGTCAATCCAGTCCCTGCGTAATATCGCAATCAAAATCGCCGGCGATGTCACCTTTGTCAGTGAACATCTGAATCAAACCATGAACCAGGTCATTGCCACCAGCAATGTCATTTTTGTCGGCTTCGCGGCCTCCGGCATTCTGGCCGGCATTCTGCTGGCGTTCCTGATTACCCGCAGCATCGTCAAGCCCATCAACCGTTCGATTCAGAGCCTCAACGAGGCCTCCGACCAGGTCGCTTCGGCATCCACCCAGATTTCTTCGGCATCGCAATCCCTGGCCCAGGGTGCTACCGAACAGGCAGCAGGTCTGGAAGAAACCTCCTCCAGTTTGGAAGAAATGGCCTCAATGACCAAGCAGAACGCCGATAACGCCACGCAGGCCAATACCCTGGCCTTTGAAGCCCGCAAGGCAGCCGATAACGGCGCCGAAGCCATGGGCCGGATGACCCAGGCAATCAATGACATTCAGAAAAGCTCCGACGAGACAGCCAAGATTATCAAGGTCATTGATGAAATCGCATTCCAGACCAACCTGCTGGCGCTGAATGCCGCCGTGGAAGCGGCCCGTGCCGGTGAAGCGGGCAAGGGTTTTGCAGTCGTCGCCGAAGAAGTACGCAACCTGGCTATGCGGTCCGCGGAAGCGGCCAAGAACACCGCCCGGATGATCGAAGAATCCGTCAATAATTCCCGCAATGGCGTCCAGATTTCCGGACAGGTCAAAGCCGCACTGGATGAAATCGTCCAGGGGATCAGCAAGACCACCGACCTGGTCGGCGAAATCGCTGCAGCCAGCAAGGAACAGGCCCAGGGCATCGACCAGATTAACACGGCTGTTTCTCAGATGGATAAAGTGACTCAGCAGAATGCCGCCAATGCCGAAGAATCGGCAAGCGCCTCGGAAGAATTGAATGCCCAGGCCTTCTCGATGAAGGAAATTGTGGCCAGCCTTGATGGATTGATCAATGGAAACAACCATCAGATTGAATCATCTGCAGCCGCACGCAAGGCCCCTGCCGGACGCAAATCGCGTGAATTGTCGTTAACCGACAAGACTTTCCATGCGATAGCCGATGGCGGCAATCAGGGTCATACCATACAGACCACGCATAAGGATTTTGCGGATTTTAACAGCTAATCCTAAGCTGTATTCCATATCAAAGGCCGTGCTGAACAAGCCGGCCTTTTTTATTGCGCCAGATTATCCCTTGACACAGATCAGCGGCACGAGTTTAGCCACTTTGGTCGCCAGGCCCGCAGCATGAGAGACCTCGACAACCTCGCTGACATCTTTATAGGCTCCCGGGGCTTCTTCCGCCAGACCGCGGAGGGACGCCGAACGTATCAGGATGCCCTGCTGTTCAAGTTTGCGGGCAACGTCTTTTCCATGCCATTGCTTGGTGGCGGCGGTACGGCTCATCTGCCGGCCGGCTCCGTGGCAGGATGAACCCAGCGACAGGGATTCGCTCTGGGGTCCGCCGACAAGGATATAGGAAGCCGTTCCCATCGTACCGCCGATCAGCACAGGCTGGCCGGTGGTGCGGTATTCCTCCGGCAGGTCCGGGCTGCCCGGCCCGAAAGCTCGTGTGGCTCCCTTGCGATGGACAAAGACTTTTTTCTTTTTGCCGTCGATAGAGTGTTGTTCTTCCTGGCAGGTATTGTGCGACACGTCATAAAGCAATTGAATATCGGCTTTGGGTAAGATCTCAGCCATCGCCTCACGGACCAGATGCGTCAGAATCTGTCGATTAGCCAGGGCGCAATTGATGCCGGACCGCATGGCGGCCAGATAGCTTTTGCCAACCTGAGAATCCAGGGGGGCACAGGCCAGTTCACGCTCGGGCAGTTCAAGGCCTGCGGATTTGGCCGCCAGGGTCATCTGTTTGAGATAGTCGGTGCCGATCTGATGGCCCAGGCCGCGGGAACCGCAATGGATACTGATTTTAATATCTCCCAGTTCGATACCGAAGGCTTTGGCGACTGGCTCATCGTAAATCTCAACCACCTGCTGAACCTCAAGGTAGTGATTGCCGGAACCGAGCGTGCCCATTTCCTCTTCCTGCCGTTTTTTGGCTTCTTTGGATACATAGGCCGGGTCGGCTCCGCGCATCCTGCCGCCGGATTCGATAAACCGCAGGTCACGGGGTACTCCAAATCCCTGTTCGACCGCCCACGCCGCCCCGCCGGTGAGCACTTCATCGAGCTTTTGCGGAGTCAGTTTAAGTTTGCCGGTACTGCCGACGCCGGCCGGAATGCGACGAAACAGCTTGTCGGCAATGTCGGCTTTGCGGTGTCCGATATCCTGTATTTTAAGGCCTGTGTGCAGGGTACGCACGCCGCAGGCAATGTCAAATCCCACACCACCGGCGGAGATGATCCCATCCTGTCCCGGGTCAAACGCTCCAACGCCGCCGATACAGAATCCATACCCCCAATGGGCATCGGGCATGGCAAACGAGGCTGCGACAATACCCGGCAAAGATGCGACGTTGCGAATCTGTTCGGCGACTTTGTTATCCATCTCGGCAATCAGGGCTTCGGAGGCATAGATTATGCCATCGACACGCATCTTGCCGCTTCGCTCCAGAAGCCATTTATAGTCGGAACGCTGTTTGACTAATTTTCGATCCATAGGCACCCTTCCTTATCACTTATTTCCTCGTCAGGAATAAGGCCTCAAACATCCACCACACACTGAGCAATCCATTGGCCGTCGGTGTTTTTGACCACTTTCAGTTCCATATAAGTCGCAGCTTTGACTTCAACGGCGGTCTGATGCCGGGCCGGATCGGCCTTTTCTCCCCAGGCGACCCCGGACAGAGTGTCTCCATCAATGCGCACACGGAATTTGCTGAACAGCATCTTGCGGACGTCCATTTCATAAATCAGCGCATTGAGCCAGTCAGCCAGCAGAATATCCGGTTCCGGGGCATCGCAGCGGATTTCGACGGCTGTCTTCGGCTCCACCTTGCCGGGATCACAGATCACTGCCATCAGGGCGAATGCGGCATCTTCGAAGGCTTCTTCAATAGTCGGAGCCGCACCACGCACACCAATATCGGCCAGATGATGGAAATGTTCCCACATCGGTAACGCTCAAAATCAAGTCTGATTATCCGTTTCGTTTTCCGTGCCAATCCACCGGAAAGCAGAAATTAATAGCGATAATGTTCCGGTTTATACGGCCCTTCCGCAGACACGCCCAGATAACCGGCCTGCCGTTTGGTCAATTTCGTGATTTTTCCGCCAAGCGCCTCGACATGCATCCGGGCAACTTCTTCGTCCAGTTTTTTCTGCAGGGTATAGACGCCGGGTTTGAGTTTTTCGGTCGCAAGCCATATCTGAGCAAGACTCTGATTGGTAAAGCTGTTGCTCATCACAAAGCTCGGATGTCCCATAGCACAGCCCAGGTTGACCAGGCGGCCTTCGGCCAGCACGATAATCGACCGGCGCGACTGGAGCGTCCATTTATCGACCTGCGGTTTGATGGTCAGCTTTTTGCATTTTTTATTGTTTTCGAGATACGACATTTCAATTTCACTATCGAAATGGCCGATATTGCAGACAATTGCTTCGTCCTTCATCTGTTCCATGTGTTTGCCGGTGATGACATCGCAGCAGCCCGTGGCGGTGACAAAGATATCACCCATCGAGGCGGCTTCATCCATGGTAGTGACTTCGTAACCCTCCATCATCGCCTGCAGGGCACAGATGGGATCAATTTCGGTAATCAGGACACGAGCGCCGAATCCTCGCATGGAATGGGCACAGCCTTTGCCGACGTCACCGTAGCCGCATACGACCACCACTTTGCCGGCCACCATCACATCGGTTGCCCGCTTGATGCCGTCGGCCAGCGATTCGCGGCAGCCGTAGAGATTATCAAACTTGCTTTTAGTCACCGAGTCATTGACGTTGATGGCCGGGAAAGGCAGTTCCCCTGCTTCAGCAAGCTGGTAGAGCCGATGGACGCCGGTAGTCGTCTCTTCCGACACACCCCGCAGTTTCTTGGCAATAGCGGTCCACTTTTTCGGTGACGTTTTCAACCCGGCCGCCAGACGGTCAAGAATAATCTGGAATTCCTTGTTGTCGGACTTCTTCTTGAGCAGCGACGGGTTCTTTTCGACTTTCATACCCTGAATGACCATCAGCGTCGCATCGCCGCCGTCATCCACAATCATATCCGGGCCTGAGCCGTCCGGCCAGGTCAGGGCCTGCTCGGTACACCACCAGTAGTCCTCCAGCGTCTCACCCTTCCAGGCAAAGACCGCTGTCCGGCCGGCGGCAGCAATCGCCGCAGCGGCATGGTCCTGAGTCGAAAAGATATTGCAGGACGCCCAGCGGACATCAGCACCAAGGACTTCCAGTGTCTCAATCAGCATCGCGGTCTGAATGGTCATGTGCAGGCTGCCGGCCACCTTTAAGCCCTTGAGCGGCTTGATTTTGCCGTATTTTTTACGGACTGCCATCAGGCCGGGCATTTCCTTTTCGGCAAGCTGCATCTCGCGCCGACCCCACTGGGCCAAACTAATATCTTTGACCTTAAAAGGTAAAGCAAGATCCAGTTCCTGAACATGTTTTGTAACCGCTTTCTTTATTGTCTTCATGATTATTCCTTATATTTCGCAATAGAGATTGTATTTACAGGGTCATAGTATATAGAAAATAATCGAGGTTTTCAAGCAGTAAACATCGCTACGGGAAATCCCTTGAAACTGCTCGAAAACCTCGATATCTATACGGGGCTTATTACATTATTTTTCCCCGGCCAGCACTTCAGCAATATTAAAGGCGTGATCCTTGATGCGCCGGTAGGATGTCAGCATGTCGGTGAAAATCAGACTTTTCAGCGGTGATGCAATACCGTCTCCAACACGAACCAGATGTCTGCCGCGACATTCCTTCATCGTCACGGTGATGGCAGTTCCTTTGGTCTTTGCTTCACTGAAGAATTCCGGCTGTACCTCGTCTGTATTTGCAGTTTTATTAATAAGGTCAATATAGCGCGCCGTCATATCGTGGAGAACCAGAATATCCTGCTTGCCTTCCGGAGTAATATGTAGTTGACCATCCCTGATTTTCATTCGTAATTTGAGGATTGCAGTCACATAATCACTGATGGATTCGAATTCATCGGCCATGCGGACCTGACGGCGGCTTTCCTCAACGGCCTCATGCGAAATATTGCCCGCCATCACCTCACCCAGAAATTCAACAATTTCCTTCTGGACCATATCCATATCGTTTTCTTTCTGGAATATAAAGTCAGCTTTTTCAGAATCAATCTGATCGGCATCCAGAATATGGCGAAGCGTATCCATCATCGTCCTGCAAATCTGCCCCATTCGGAGCACTTCTTTCCAGGACTGTTCCAGGGCGATAGACGGCGTGTCAAACAGACGCATATCGAGATACGTCAGCCGCGGGGTTTCGGGAACGGCCTTGTCTGGAACAATAAACATCAACAGCCGGGCAAGAAGCCCCACAAATGGAAGGAAAAACAGGGTATTGAGGATGTTAAATCCGGTATGCGTCGCAGCAATCGCCGCCTGCGTATAGGGATACGTCACGGCATTGTTGACATAAACCGCTTCATCGGGCAGATGACCGTGCTGGAAGTTTTCGATAAACCAGGCAATGCCCTGACTGTAGGGCTGAAAGATGGTCGTAATCCACAGCACACCCAGGATGTTAAACAGCATGTGGGCATAGGCGGCACGACGGGCATTGGTCGTCGTACCCAGTGAGGCCAGAAATGCGGTGATGGTGGTGCCGATGTTTTCACCAAGCACCAGCGCCGCGCCGGTCTTAAAGTTGATGATGCCTGAAAAAGCCAGTGCCATCGTAATACCAAGCGTCGCCGAAGAAGATTGCACAATGGCAGTCAAAATAGCGCCAGCAAGGACACATTTCATGACTCCCAAATAATTGACGGGTTCAAACCGATGGAACCATTCCACAAATTGCGGCATATCCTTGACCGGAGAAAAGCCGTTTTTCATCAGCTCCAGGCCGAAAAACACCATCCCCAGGCCCAGGAAAAACATCGCGGTAAAACGAATGCGGTCGCGGCGTGAAAACAAATAAAACAGAGCTGCAACACCCAGCAAAGGAAGCCCATACTTATCAATTTTAACCGTCAGTATCCAGCCGGTGATGGTGGTGCCGATGTTGGCGCCGAAAATAACACCAATCGCCTGCTTGAGCGTCATAATCCCGGCATTGACCATCCCGACAACCATCACGGTGGTCACGGAACTGGACTGAATGACACTGGTAACCGCGGTTCCCACACCGCATGCCAGAAAGCGATTATTGGTCACAGCCCCAATCAGTTTGCGCAGTTTCTCGCCGGCAACCGCCTGCATCCCCTCGGACATGAATTTCATGCCCAGCAGAAAAACACCCAACCCCCCGATCACAACAAATAAAATTTCAAAAAGTTTTTGAATATCCATCATTCCTCAATATAGTTTATGGGTTGACAAAAACAGTTATTTTTCTCCTGCAAGTACTTCCGCAATATTGTATACATGGTCTTTGATGCGTCGATATGCCGTCAGCATATCGGTATAAATCAGGCTGTTCAACGGCGTTGCCTTGCCGTCGCCCAGACGAGCCAGATGGCGGTTGCGGCATTCCTTCATGAAACTGGTGATGCTGTTGCCGCGGGTCTGAGCTTCACTGAGAAAATCGGCATCGCCTCTGCCGTCTGCCCCGATGGTATTAATCAAATCGATAAATTGCACTGCGGTATCATGCAATTCCAGAACTTCCTGTTTGGCCTCCTGCGACAAATGCTGATTGCTGTCGCGCATCTTCAGACGAAGCTTCAGAATGGCGGTGATATAATCACTGATGGATTCATATTCATCGGCCATACGAACCTGGCGGCGTCCTTCATCCACCATCTCATGGGACACATTCCCGATCATCACGTGTCCCAGAAACTCGACAATTTCTTTCTGCATGACATCTAGGTCATTTTCCATCTGGAAGATTTCGTCTAACCGTTTGCGATCTGCATGAGCATCCTGCAGGACATCACGCAGGGTATCCATGGCTTTGCGGCAGACGGCTGCCATACGCTGGATTTCCTTGCGAGATTGCTCCAGATCGATTGCGCCGGTGTCGAAAATACGGACATCCAGGTGGGTCAAACGGGGAGTATCAGGGACTTTCCTGTCGGGTACCAGCCACATCAAAAATTTCGAATAGGGACCGACCCAGGGCAGGAAAAACAGGACATTGACAATATTAAACCAGGAATGACTGACGGCAATCGCTTTCTGAGAATAGGGATAAGACACGGTGTTGTCGGCATATACCGGCGTGTCCGGCAGTTCGCAGCCCAGTACCCGCGTCAAAAACCACAGTACAAATTGAATATAGAACGGAAACAGCGGCGTCAGCCAGACCACCCCGAGGGTGTTAAACAGCATGTGGGCGTAGGCTGACCGCTTGGCATTGGTCGTCGTCCCCAGCGATGCGAAAAAGGCCGTAATCGTTGTCCCGATGTTTTCGCCCAGAACCAGCCCGGCGGCGGTATAGAAATTAATCAATCCCGTACCCGCCAGCGCCATGGTAATGCCAACGGTCGCCGAGGAGGATTGAACAACAGCCGTCACAATCGCTCCGGTCAGAATACATTTGATAATGCCCGGATAGTCGTACAGGCCCGATGCACTGAAACGATGGAACCACGCCTCAAATTCCGGCATCTTTTTCAGGGGGGAAAGACCTTTGGACATCAGATCCAGGCCGAAAAATACCATGCCCAGCCCAACAATAATCATGGCAGTGAAACGAACTTTGTCATTTTTTGAAAACAGGAAAAAAAAGACCGCAATCCCCAGCAGCGGCAGTCCATACTGCGTCAGGCTGTAGGCCATAATCCATGCCGTTACTGTCGTCCCGATATTGGCGCCGAAAATAACGGGGATGGCCTGCTTCAATGTCATCAGCCCGGCATTGACCATACTGACGACCATAACCGTTGTTACGGAACTGGATTGAATAATTCCAGTCACTGTCGTTCCGACAGCAGTGCCCATCAGACGATTGCCGGTCACTGCACCAATCATGCGCCTGAGCCGCTCGCCGGCCACGGCCTGCAGGCCATCGGACATATTTTTCATGCCATACAAAAATATGCCAAGCCCCCCGATGACACTGGAGAACATCTGAAGCCATTGCTCAAAGTTCATCTACGTAATCCTCGATTTTATTCTCGACACTGTTTTATGATTATATTATCCCTGTTATAAAACGATGTTAGAAAACAGGACGCGATTCAAGTCATACAAATATAGAATAAGAAGTAAGAAAACCACTTTTCTGATGACACCCCAGAGTATCCAATTAAGTCGGGATTTTACGCGATAAGCCAGATTTGAGCAAAACTTTTTTTACAAATTTTTAATCGATTGGTAATATTTCTCTAACAAAAAAGGCTAAAGAACTGTACGGTATTCTTTAGCCTTTAATTTACGTCAATCTGGGTAACTTTACCCCTGACTCAGCCGATTCAGGATGTCAATACCCTGCTCGATCTTGGCATCTGTTGTTGCATAGCTGATACGGAAATGCGTATCCCGCTCGCTGAACACATTGCCGGGGATAACCAGGACATTATTTTCAATCGCTTTCTGGACGAATACGGTCGCATTAGGATATTTCGGCGGCACTTTGACAAACAGATAGAATGCCCCGCCGGACCTGACAACCTCATATCCTTTGCTCAATCCCTCAATCATCCGATCCCGCTTTTTGCGGTAGGCATTGACATAGTCTGTCATATCCACGCTCATCGCCTCAACCGAAGCCATCTGGAACGGCGTGGGCGCACAGACAAACGTATATTGCTGAATCTGGATCATCTTATCCATCAGCGGCTTGAGGACTTCAGTGGCTGCGGCATACCCCATACGCCAGCCGGTCATCGCATACGTTTTGCTGTAGCCCTTCAAAACCAGCGTGCCGTCATAATACCTGGCAACGCTGTCACAGGGACCATCGTAGCAGAAATCCTCATAAATCTCATCACTGAGTACGAGGATACCGTGCTTGCGTGCAATTTCAGCCACGGCCTGGACTTCCGCCCGGGTATAGACAACGCCGGACGGATTCGCCGGGGAGTTCAGTATCAGCAGTTTGGTTTTGGGCGTAATCGCCTTTTCAATCTTCTCGACCGACAGGCGGAAATCCGGATAAGTATCGATAAACACGCATTTACCGCCCAGCATATTGACCAGGTGCTTATACATTACAAAATACGGATCGGGAACAATCACTTCATCCCCGGGATTGATGACTGCCATAAAAGCCAGTTGGAGGCCGCCGCTGACGCCGCTAGTGACAAAACACTGCGGATTCTGCCAGCCGTAGTCGGAAGCCACTTTTGAATTGATGGCATCAATCAGTTTCTGTTCGCCGGCAGTCTGCGAATACCGGTTGAAACCTGCCTCGATAGCACGGATGGCGGCCTTTTTAATCGTCTCCGGCACATCAAAATCAGGCTGACCGATGGAAAAATTCACCGGGTCTTTTAACTGGGCTGCCAGGGCGAAAACCTTGCGGATTCCGCTGGCATCGATCACTTGGGTACGGTCGGCAAGAAATGGTCGCATGGCTAATCCCTTTATTTTATTCTGTTACCTGTAGCATAGGCGCATAAAAAACCATCCGGAAATGCAGTATAACTCTGTTCCGGATGGTCTGTTCATTGAATTTCATCGGACTCCGGAAATTATTTCTTCGCGGCAGCACCAGCGGCCGGAGCGGCTGCGGCAGGGGCGGCACCCGGAGCGGCTGCGGCTGTTTCTTCTTTGGCAGCTTTCTTGCCGGTACCAGCCTTGCGATGAGCAACCTTGGGCAGGCCCATAACCGACTTCTCATCTTCCCAGCGTTCTTCCTGCTTGAGAACCTCAATCCGCTCGCCGCGGCTGAGTACATTGCGATGTCTGGACAACGCGCCTTTAACTTTTAAAGAACGATCAATTGACATTCTGAATTCTCCTGATACTTATTTAATTTTCATACCGTATGCATCTTGAAACGGGGTCGAGCCAAATCGCTCATACCCGTCGGGCGCCTTATATTTGGCCCCGATTCGTTTTATCGTCTGCTTCATCTGATGACCGTCAGTTCCCGATTTTTCGGGGTTTTCAAAACGGTTTTTAGTGACCAGCAGGAAATAACTGCCGCGCTGAATCACCTCGGTTTCAATCCCGTTCTGCTTAAAATAAACCTGCACGGGAACCAAATCATTCTGTTTTGTATAGGCAACAATCACAATCACATTGTCACCTGCCGAAGTCGCCTTTGCCGGCTCCGGTTTCTTGTCTGCCGCTGGCTTTTGGAACTCATTCTGAATCGCCGTCGGTATTTCCGGCTTCACAGGCGTTTGTGCCTTGTCCGGGGCTGGCTGCACGGGAATCTCTCGCTGTTTTACCTCTGGTTTTGGCGCAACCGGCTCACTCGATTTAGACAACATCTGGGTATCCAGATCCGTCACATCCACATTCAACA
>DLFY01000274.1:0-245 GCA_002482415.1 Phycisphaerales bacterium UBA7708 | reverse complement strand
GTTTTGACCTTCAGGCGTTTTACCGGAGACAACCGGCTCACCTTGTTTGCTGCGGCCAATCTTTCCAGCAATCGTGATAATCAGCAACACAACGATAACTGCCCCGACGCCTATTCCAATCCATTTAAGCAGCACCTTATCATTCAGCACTTCTCTGACCAATTCCATGGCCCGAGAGGCCTGCTTGGGCTGTTTTAAAACCCTTCCTTTTAACGTAACTGCCGGTCTTGCAACAGGTTTCGTCA
>DLFY01000331.1:13476-14057 GCA_002482415.1 Phycisphaerales bacterium UBA7708 | reverse complement strand
TTGCCTTTTTTGTTGAAATGTGGTAGTATATCCGACGTAAAAGGTCTGTTGAATTGAGATTGTACCCGGCGAGTATGCTGATTCCGCGGGCGAAAGAAGCACGTGGTTGATGTCGCTGCACTTAGCCTCGCCGAAACAGAGAATGACGAGCAGGATTTATAGAAATACCCTGGAACCCCTCTTTATGGATAAAAAAATACAGTATAAGCGAGTACTTTTGAAGTTGTCCGGCGAAAGTTTCTGCAAGCCCGGCGGATTCGGCATCGAAGGCGATGCAGTCGAGTCCATTGCCGAGCGGATTACCCGCATCTGCAAACTCGGGCCGCAGGTGGCGATTGTCGTCGGCGGCGGCAATTTTCTCCGCGGCGCCACGTTCTCTCAGAACAGCCACATTCCCCGCACAACTGCCGATTACATGGGCATGCTGGCCACCGTCATCAACGCATGTGCCCTGCAGGAAACACTCGAAAAGCTGGGCCAGCCGACCCGCGTGTGCAGCGCCATCGAAGTCTCGCAGATTTGCGAACCGTTCATTCGCCGCCGGGCAATCCGACACCTCGAAAAAGGGCGTGTGACCATCC
>DLFY01000331.1:3457-13419 GCA_002482415.1 Phycisphaerales bacterium UBA7708 | reverse complement strand
GGCGTTTACACCGACGACCCCAAGAAAAATCCCGACGCCCAGATGATCGAAAAGCTGACCTATCACGAGGTCCTGCAGAAGAATCTCAAGGTCATGGACCCGGCCGCCGTCAGCCTCTGCTGGGAAAACAAAATTCCGATTGTGGTTCTCAATATCTTCGTGGACGGCAATATCACCCGCGCCTTTCGCGGCGAGAAAGTCGGAACGATAATAACTGAATAATACACAAAGTGTCCCTGCGTGGACAGCAACTGATTTTTGGAGTACAGATTATGTCTGCCAAAGCGATTTTAGCACAGCACGAAAAAAGCATGGAAAAAACCATTGAAGTTATGAAAAACGAACTTCGGCAGATTCGCACCGGCCGGGCCTCACCGGGGCTGGTGGAAAACCTGATGGTCGATTATTACGGCACCCCGACCCCGCTCAAGCAGCTTGCCGCGATTGCCTGCCCGGAGCCGGCGATGCTGGTCATCAAGCCCTTCGATATCGGCTGCCTGAAGGATATCGAAAAATCCATCAAGGCCAGTGAACTGAGCCTGGCCCCGGTTATGGACGGCAAGATGATTCGCCTGAATATCCCGCCGCTGAGCGAAGAACGCCGCAAACAGATCGTCAACCAGGTCAAACAACTCGGCGAACGGCACAAAGTCAGCGTGCGTAACATCCGCCGCGACGCCATCAAGCAGCTTGAAGATGCCGAAAAAGCCAAGCAAATCACCGAAGATGAACGCGACAAAGGCAAGAAAGAAGCCGATGATCTGACCAAGAAACATGTGGACCAGCTTGATCAGTTGGTCAAATCCAAATCCGAAGAAATCATGAACAGCTAAAACCATCCGGCGGCGCGGCGGTCTTTCCTCCGCGCCCCTTTTCCGTACCGGCGGTGCTGTTGGCCAAATGTGTGGGAGTTCTATCATGGAAGAAAAGAAGAATCAATCCGAAACCGTTACGCCAAAGAAACGTTCACTTCTGAAAAAAATCATCTGGGCCGTCTGCATCCTGATTGCCGTCCTCATTCTGCTGGTGGCCCTGCTGCCGACGCTGATTTCCACCTCGCTGGGCAAGCAGATTGTCGTCAGCCAGATCAATAACGCCACCAACGGCGATATTCAGATTAACGATCTGTCACTGGGCTGGTTTTCCGGCCTCAAGCTGTCCGGCGTGACCTTCAAAGACAGCACCGGCGACACATCCGTCAGCGTCAATGAAGTACGTCTGAATCCGAAATTATCATCCCTGCTCCGCGGCCAGATCAATCTGATCGACGGCCTGATCGATAAGCCCCAGGTGGATATTCTGGTCAAGGAACTGCCGCAGAAGACCACACCGACCGAACCTGAAAAACCGTCCGGCCCATCCGCACCTGCACAGCCGGTTGCGCTGCCGCTGGAAAAGCTGGCACTTCAGTTGCGTGAAGGAACCGTGGCGATTCGCACGGACAATCCCCCGCAGCGGCTCGAATTCAAAAACATCTCCTCGCAGGTGGATATCAATCCCCTCGGCCAGGCCTCGAAGCTGTCTTTTGCGATGGCCGTGGGAGGCATGGGCCAGCAGGGCGATGTCAAGGCCGAAGGGACCGTAACGCCCTCCAAAGAGTTGACCCTCAAGGGTACCAGCGGCGATGTGCAGGTGGAACTGGTCAACCTCAAGCTCGAAGATTTCAAGCCGTTGCTGGCTCTGGCCGGGCAGAAGATCGATATCGCCGGCCTGCTGAACGCCAAGGCCGATGTCAAGCTCAACGACGGCCAGTTCGAAAAGATTGCCGCCGATGCCACCATCGAGAATTTCAAACAAACCCTCGACGGCAAGACCACGACGCTGGATAAACCCGTGAAAATCAAGGCCCTGGCCGCCATGATTGACAATAAAATTCGCATCGACAACGTCAATGTCGATTCGTCGTTCTGCACCGCCAACTGCAAAGGCGATCTGGAGCAGTTGACCTATCAGGCCAAGGCGGACCTGGCCGGCGTCCAGTCCTTCGCGGCCCAGTTTACCGACATGGCAGGCTACAAACTGGCCGGCTCGCTCAATGCCGCAGGCTCGGTCGCACTCAAAGGCGATACGATTGCCGCAGCAGGCTCTGCCGATTTTCAGAATTTAGCCGTGGCCAAAGGCACCAATAAGATGCCCCCGTCGGCAGTGAAGATTAATTATGACGTCGTTCATGACGGTGCCGCCAAATTGCTGAAAGCCAACTCCGTCGATGCTACACTCGATGCGGGCACGGTCGTCGTTAAATCCCTGTCGATGCCGCTGGATCCCGAGAAGATGACCCAGCTTTCCGCCCAGGCGGATGTAAAGCTGGATTTGAAAAAGGCCCTCGATTTGGCCAAAGTCTTCGCCGCAGACAGTCTTCCCGCGGATTTGACGCTGGCCGGTAATCTCAATTCAGTCATCGATGTCAGGCCGCAGGGTTCCGATATCGTCTTCCGTACCGATAAGACCGAGATTCAGAAACTCTCCATCGGGCAGGGCACTGAAGCCCCGTTTACCCAGGATACCCTGACGCTGGTGGCTAATGGAACCGTCAACCCCGCGACGAAGGCATTTGCGACTAAATTCGACCTCGAGGGCAAAAAAGCCCAGTCGCTGATGATCTTCAAAGGCACGGTCTCGCAGAAGGCTGACCAGGCAAAGACGGCGCTGGCCGGTGATATTCAGGCCGACTACGACTGGAAAGAGGTCACCGCGATGGCCAAGCCTTTCCTGCCGGAAGGACTGGCGATGGAAGGCAAACGCAGTGACAAAATCACCTTCGCTTCGACCTATCCATCCAATGACCCCAATGCGATGCTGGCCAATCTCAATGCCAATGCCGCACTCGGTTTCCAGAAGGCTGACTTTAAAGGCCTCAAATTCGGCGCCACCGAACTGAAACTCAACGTCAAACAGGGACAGGCGGCCATTGACCTGCCCGATGCCGACGTCAACGGCGGCAAGGTGCGGTTTGCCGGCGATGTCAACCTCGCCCAGAAGCCCATGGTGCTCAAGCTGCGTCAGCCCGCCGCCGTGGTCGAAAATGTCAAGATCGACGATGTCCTCAGCGCCAACCTGCTGCAGTATCTCCACCCGATTTTTGCCAAAAGCTCCAACGTCAGCGGTACAGCCAACCTGTCGTGCACGACGCTGGTCATTCCGCTGGGCGGCGGCACTCCCAAAGATATCAATATCGAAGGTACCGTAGGCATGACCGATGTCAGGCTGACCAGCAAAGTTCTGGCAATCATCAAAGAAGCCTTGCGGGATGACGGTTTGAATCTGTTTTCAATTCCCGCCTCGCCTTTTACCGTCAAAAACGGCCTGGTGAAGTATGACGATATGCCGCTGATGTTCGGGCGGACCTGGGGAATTCATTTCGGCGGGACCATTGACCTGATGAGTAAAGCATTGAGCATGAATGTCAAGGCCCCGACCAGCAAGGCTGCCGATGCAAAGATGGTGGTGGTGCCGCTGGCCGGTACGGTTGAAAATCCTCAACTGGATGCCGGCAAATTCCTGATGGGCAATATCACCGAACAGATCAAAGAGCAGATTCCCGTCAAGGATGAGAAAACCAAAGAAGCGATCGAAAAAGGTCTGGATGCACTCGACGGGCTTTTTAATAAAGGAAAGAAATAATGGACGAACAGGCATCGCAATCGCAGGCTAAGCCCCGAATCAGGCACAAGTGGCTCGGCTGGCTGTCATTCTGGTCCGCCGACTCGACCCATGAGAAAAGCAGGCTCGTATTGCTGCTGCACGTCCTGCGGCAGTGTGTTCGCCTGCTGACGCTCAATCGCTGCGGCACCCAGGCCGCGGCACTGGCCTATCATACCATTTTCGGTGTGGTGCCGCTGGCGATTGTGATGCTCATGGTCTTCCAGATGTTCCCGGCCTATAAGAATATGGGCGACAAAGTCAAGCATCTGGTCTATGAGCAGATGAACCTGACGCAGATTACTTATCCTTCGGATATTCCCGGCCATGCCCCGATTACCCTGGCCGCAAAAATTGACGAAATCACGGGCCAGGCCATGTCGAATCTCAACACCGGCGCGATTACCTTTATCGGCGGCGTGCTGGTCATCTGGGCGGCCATCGGCCTGTTGACGACCATCGAAAAAGCCTTCAACAGCATCTGGGGTGTGCCCCGCAGCCGTGATTATCTGCATCGTGTGATCAACTACTGGACGATGCTGACGCTGGGCCCCTTGCTGCTGGGCGTCGGCATTTATCTGAGCACCCATCCAACGATTACCAAAGTGCTCGAGTTCAGTGCCTTCCATTTTGTCCGACCGCTGTTCAGCTTCATTATCAGCGTGGTCCTGATTTTCTGCCTGTATGCCTTTATTCCCAACGCCCGGGTCAAAACTCTCCCCGCGTTATTCGGGGCATTCATCGCCGCGGTCCTGTGGACGGCGGCCAAACTCGGCTTTGGCATCTATGTCACCAAGCTGATTCCCTATCAATCCATTTACGGCATCATGGGATTGATTCCCCTGACGGTCTTCTGGATTTATATCATCTGGTGGATTGTGCTGATCGGACTTCAACTGACCTACGCCTCCCAGCATGTCCATTCGCTGGACCGGGCCGAGCAGTTGGCCTATCTCCGCCAGCGGCAGGCCAGCTTTGTCGCCACCGAGCAGGCCGTCATCCAGATTATGCAGGAAGTGCTGGCGGCCTTCGAGGACAAAAACCGAAAACCCATTACGGCTGTCGAGATTGCCGACGTTACGACGCTTGATGCTGAATTTATCGAGCGGATTCTGGAAAATATGACCCGGGCCGGACTGTTGTGCAAAACCACCGACCCGATTGTCGGCTATGTCCCCTCCACCGATGGGACCCATATTACGCTGGCCGATATCAGTCTGGCCGTTGAGCAGTCGTCGTTCAGGACCCAGAATCCCAAGCTGCAGGAAATTCTTGTCCAGTTGCGTACGGAGTTATCCAAACATCAGCTTAAAGACATCCTGTAGCAGCGGCGAAAACGGTACGAGTTGTCATGCGGCGATGCGGCAAAGGGCGTCAAAGATGAATTTGACGCCGAAGCCTGCCATCACGACCCCGCAGAAGGCAAGAATGACCTGTTGTTTTTTGGCACCCAGCAGCGTTGTTCCGTGAAAGGCTCCAAACGATAAGATTGTCAGCCAGATTAAATCGCAGGACCAGTGAACCAGTGTAAAAGCACTGAGCACGACAATCCCGGAATCATTGGCCTGCATTGCCAGGTTCAATCCCACCGTCGCCCACCACAACAGAAAATACGGATTCGTTGCCGACAGGGCCATCCCGGTCAAAACCGGTTTGGATAGTCTGGCAGCAGACGCACTTTGCGGCGGCCCGAACATCTCCCGAATCGTCATCACCCCCAGGTAAATCAAAAACAGCCCGCCAATCAGGCCAATGGCAATCGCAGCGATATTGGTTTTCAAAAGCGTCCCCAGCCCCAGTATCAGCAGGAATATCAGCGGTACTTCCACAATCCCATGCCCGATGGCAATCCATGTTCCTGCCCAGCGATCCTTGCCGCCCTGGGCCAGCGTCGCCGCCGTCACCGCCCCCGGCGCCATCACACCGGATAACGAAACCAGAACCGTTTGTATCAAAAAAGATAGCATCAATGCAGCATTTCCATATTTGTGCGGAATCCTGTTTCTGTTCCCGATTCGATTTTTTTCTGATTTTTGTGGACACCGGACCCAAAATCCGTACAATCCGCCGCCGATGATTATACCGGTAAGAACTGTTTTGACCAATGCCAAAATAATGATCTGATAGAATATGCAGGATATCCAGAAACTAATCAGCGGATTTCGACGTTTCCAGCGGCAATTTTTCCACTCGGACGATACCCTTTTTGACCAGCTCCGCCGCAAACAAACCCCCAAAGTCCTCGTCATCGGCTGCAGCGACTCCCGCGTGGACCCGGCCATCGTCACCGACTGCCGCCCCGGCGACCTGTTTGTCATCCGGAATGTCGCCAATCTGGTCCCGCCCTATGAACCCGACACCCACTTTCACGGCGTCAGCTCCGCCCTCGAATACGCCGTACGGTTTCTGGAAGTCGAGCATATTATCATCCTGGGCCATTCCCACTGCGGCGGCATCGACGCCCTGATGCGCAGCAGCGAACAGACCCCGTTTGGTGAATTTATTGACCACTGGGTGGATATTGCCCGCCCGGCCAAGCACGCCGTCCTCAAAGACCTGTCCAACAAAACCCCCGAACTGCAAAGCCGAGCCTGTGAACAGGCCGCAATGCTGATTTCCCTCGAAAATCTGCTGACATTTCCCTGGATTACCGACCGCGTCGAACAGGGTAAACTCGCCATTCACGGCTGGTATTTCGACCTCGAAGCCGGCGAAATGCTCACTTATAACCCGGAAAAAGGCCTGTTCGAAAAGCTGGTCGGCAATATCCGATAACTCCGTTTACTCCCCGATAATCTTGACCAGCACCCGCTTTCGCCGCATCCCGTCGAATTCCCCATAAAAAATCTGTTCCCACGGCCCCAGGTCCAGCTTGCCCTCGGTCACCGCCGCCACCACCTCCCGGCCCATCACCTGCCGCTTCAAATGGGCATCGGCGTTATCCTCATATCCATTGTGCTGATACTGAGAATGTGGTTTTTCCGGTGCCAGTTTCTCCAGCCACACCTCGAAATCCTCATGCAGCCCGCTCTCGTCGTCGTTAATGAACACACTGGCCGTGATATGCATCGCATTGACCAGCACCAGCCCCTCTCGAATCCCCGACTCGGCCAGGCATTGCTCGACAGTTGGAGTGATATTGATATAATCCCGCCGGTGCGGGGTGTTAAACCACAGTTCTTTGCGATACGATTTCATGGTTATCAGCCTTAAGAAAAGAAATTCTCAGTCTCTTGCCTTTGCCCCAAAGGTAAAACAAAACTGCCAAAATACAAGAAAAATCATAACTCTTTTATTTTAAATCCTTTACAGGATTGCGTGGAAATATTGATTGAAAAACAAATTGACTGCAATAAAACAAATCTTTAAAATGTCCATTTAAAATAGTTATTTGAATTATAAAGAACAGAATGACGTCCGATAATAAAAAGAAAACCAATTCTACACGAGAAAGCCTGCTAAGGGTTGCCTGCGAGGTTTTTGCAGCCAAAGGTTTTCGTTACGCAACCGTTGCCGAGATTTGCGAGCGGGCCGGGGCCAATATTGCCGCCGTTAATTATCATTTCGGCGACAAGGAGACCTTATACAGGCAGGCCTGGCAGATGTCGTTTCAGGAATCGATGGAAAAGTACCCGCCCGACGGCGGTGTTGGGCCGGATGCTCCACTGGAACAGCAGTTTCATGCTCACGTCCTGGCCATGCTGCAGCGCGGCGTCGATCCGGACAGCTTCGAGTTTGAAATCATGCTCAAGGAGTTCGCCAACCCCACCGGCCTGCTGTTCGAGGTGGTGCATCAATCCATCGAACCCCTGCGGCAGCGGTTTGTGACCCTCATCCGCGGACTGCTTGGCCCGCAGGCCACAGACCAGCAGGTCGAGATGTGCATGATGAGTGTTCGCTCCCAGTGTTTCGATGTTCGCCATCTTGCACGTCATCGCCGGATGACGCCCAAGCCGGAGCTGGCGCCGCCGTCCTTAGTCGATGCAGTGGGCCTGGAAGCGATTGCCGACCATATTGTTCGATTCTCACTGGCCGGCATTCAAGATATTCGCAATCAGATTCAAACGGGAAACTCGAATCAGAGTATATAAACAAGGAATTGATTATGTCAGGTGGAATCAAAAAAACGGGATTGCTTTTGCTGGTCGTGGCTGTGGTGGGAATCTCCATTGCATGGTATTCCAGCCGCTCCAGCGCATCAACCCTGTCGTTTCGTACCGTGGAAGTCAAACGCGGCGATCTGCAGGCAACCATCACTGCCACCGGCACCATTGAGCCGGTGGAGTCGATTGACGTCGGTGCTCGTGTCTCCGGCGAAATCAAGGCCTTCGGCAAGGACAAAGACGGCAAGGAAGTTGATCACTGTTCCATCGTCGAAGAAGGTGCCATCCTGGCCGAGATTGACGATGCCGTCTATGTTGCCCAGTTGGACCAGGCCAATGCCTCTCTCAAACAGGCCGAGGCCAGCCTCGAAAAAAGCCGGGCCGAATTAAAACAACTGGAAGCCAAATCCTATCAGGCCGAACGCGACTGGCAGCGTGCCCAGAAGCTGGGCCCCTCCGAAGCCCTGGCCCAGAGCACCTTTGACGCCTATCAATCAGCCAATGAAATCGCCAAAGCCAATCTCGACGTCGGCAAGGCGGCGATTCAGCAGGCCCAGGCCGCTGTCGCCCAGGCTCAGGCCAATCTGGTTGTGGCCAAACGCAATCTCGGCTATTGTACGATCGTCTCGCCGGCCAATGGCGTGATTATCGACCGGCGCGTCAATATCGGCCAGACCGTTGCCGCCAGCCTCAACACCCCCAGCCTGTTTCTGATTGCCAAGGACCTCACCCGTATGGAAATCTGGGTTTCGGTCAGCGAAGCCTCCATCGGCAGCATTCGCCCCGACCAGCCCGTTACGTTCAAAGTCAATGCCTTCCCCGATCGCGTCTTTAAAGGCCAGGTCAACAAGGTTCGCCTCAATGCCTCGATGACCCAGAACGTCGTCAATTACGTCGTGGAAGTCAACACCGACAACAGCGACGGTACACTCCTGCCGTATCTGACCGCCGACGTCACCTTTGAAACCGACTGCCGCAAGGATGTCCTGAAAGTCCAGAACGCCGCAATCCGATGGTCTCCCATGCTTGAGCAGGTTGCCCCCGAGTATCGCGATTCCGAACTGGTCAAGCTGATCCTGCAAACAGAAACCGCCGCCCCCGGCGCTCCCGGGGCTGCCGTTGCGGCAGCAGCCAAAGCTGCGGTGCAAAAGCAGGATATCCCCAACGTGATCTGGATTGCCGAAGGCGAATTCGTCAAGCCCCTGGTGGTCAAAACCGGCCTGACTGACGGCATCGCCACTGAAATCCATCCCCAGCCCGGCGGTGTCGATCCGGGCCTGTGCAAGGAAGGGCTGCTGGTCGTCACCGGCGAACAGATGGTAACTGCCGACGATGGCAACAGCAATACGACCAATCCGTTTACGCCGCAATTCAGACGCAGACGCTAAGCATCGGAAAACACTATGGCATTAATCGAACTCAACAATATCTGCAAGACCTACTATATCGGCGATATGTCGCTGCCGGTACTCAAGGGCGTGTCCCTGAAAGTCGAACGCGGGGAATTCGTCGCACTGATGGGTGCCTCCGGCTCGGGCAAGAGCACGCTGATGAATATTCTCGGCTGCCTGGACCATCCCACCTCCGGCCAGTACCTGCTGGACGGTCAGGATATCTCCCGTCTGACATCCGATGGCCGCGCCGTCATTCGCAACAAAAAAGTCGGCTTCGTATTCCAGAACTTCAATCTCCTGGCCCGTACCAGCGCCGTCGATAATGTTGTGATGCCGCTGACCTATACGTCGGAGAATCTGACCGATCGCCAGTGCCGCCAGCGAGCCGAGGAATTATTAACGCGGTTCGGCCTGGGGGACCGTCTCGACCACGAACCGTCGCAGCTTTCCGGCGGCCAGCAGCAGCGCGTGGCCATCGCCCGTGCCCTGGTCAATCGCCCCCCAATCGTCTTTGCCGATGAACCCACCGGTAACCTTGATTCCCATACCAGCAAGGATGTACTGAAGATCCTCCGGCAGCTCAATGAGGAAGAAGGCATTACGATGATCCTGGTCACCCATGATGCCGGCGTCGCACAGCATGCCAAACGCACCATTCGCATCCATGATGGAATGATTGTCGATGGCGCCTATGGCGGACGCGTGTCCGTGGGAGGAAATTCATGAAGACCTATCGAACAATGCGAACAGCCCTGCGTGCCCTGCGGCGCAACCCCATGCGGGCGGCCCTGACCACCCTGGGCATCATCATCGGCGTCGGCGC